>CAJOFK010000051.1 GCA_905234015.1 uncultured Ruminococcus sp. | reverse complement strand
TTTCTCTTAAGCGATAACGCCTTCCCTGCGGATGAAGAATATAATCTTGCTCACGACCATTACGACTTTGCGACCTCATTCGGCTCGAGCACCAAGTACGACAGCTATTCCTATCATAACTCAAACGCAAAAATCTGTTTCGTCAACGACGAGATGTATATGCTCAACGGAAAAAAACTTGTTAAATACAATTATATAACCGACTCCTCCAACGAGCTTTTAACCCTGAACTATTACTGGCCGGCTCCGAATAATCAGCACTGGATAGGCATCTTCAGCGGACTCGATACATATGACGGATTTATCTATTACAATTCGCCGAGCACTATTTACGCCTACAATCCCGCTAAGGCGGCCGTTACCGAGGTTTATACCAAGACGAGCGGATACGATTACTACAGCGTTATTATTAAGGACGAAAAGCTCTACGGATTGCGCGCCGAAACTCCCAACGAAAGCGGCGAGCTCGAATACTGCGCCGACGTACTCGTTAACAACTCGGTATATAAAACCTCCTCCGGAGCGCAAATCGACCTCGATTCGACCGTTCAGAGAGAAGCCGACGACACCGAGCTTACCGGAATCGGAAACTCGTTTAAAAACCTGCAGATTCTCGGCGTACAGACTAAAAACGCCGCCTACAGTAAAACCAACGACATCCGCTTCGTAGCGGTAATCAATAATGAAATTCTCAAGGACGCCGACGACTACGGCTTTATCGCGGCAGGTTCCGCCGACCGCGAAGCAGCGCAAAATAAAATCAGCGCTCTCACCCTTGAGAACGCAAAAAGCTATAACCTATTCTCCTGCCGCAATTCCAACAATTCCATAAGCGGAGATTACGGAAAATACAGCGCGGATAAAAAGTACAAGTATGTTACCCTCGCAATTAACGATATCGGCAACAACAACGCAGCGGTAAAATTCTACGTTAAGAAGGGCAGCACAACCTACTATGCGTCCTATATAAACAGTAGTGAAGTTGAGGCTGATTACTGTATAGCGAACTGGAGTTTGCTTAATTAAATCATCATAATAATCATAAAAGCTAAAATGGCTTGCTCAAACGAGCAAGCCATTTTTAACGTTTAATTATTTAACTTTAATCTTAATCTTAAAGCTCTTGTACTTATTAATCTTTACGGTTACTATGGTTTTGCCCTTCTTTAAGCCCTTAATCTTAAATGTTCCGGTCTTTTTAGAAGAAGCAGATACCTTACATACCTTCTTGTTTGAAACCTTGTACTTATTAGCAATAGACTTAACCTTGCCTGTTACCTTAAAGGTGATTTCACTTTTAGCTTTTACGCTGTAGAACTTAGAGGCCTTAACCTTAGAGTCCTTGTACTTAACCGCAGGGTTAGTCTTTACCTTTACGGCGCAGGTTAACGCCTTACCGGCAACGATAGCGGTTACTACCGCGTCGCCCTTCTTAAGAGCAGTTACCTTACCCTTTGAGTTAACCGCAACAACCTTTGTGCCGCTGATTACGGCGAAGGTTACAGCTTCCTTTGTACCCTTTACGCTGAGGGTAAAGCTCTTACCGGCATTAAGACTCTTAGACTTAGCGGAGAGCTTAATGTTATCGTTCGCAGGCTGTGTCGGGCCCTGAGTAGCGGGAGCTGTTGTGGGCTGAACATACGCTGTTGTCGGCTCGGTAACGGGTACTGTTGTAACCTCGGGAGCCGTTGTAATCTCGGGAGCCGTTGTAATCTCGGGAGCCGTTGTAGCCTCGGGAGCGTCTGTCGGTGCTGTTGTTGTATCGGGAGCTGTTGTAATCTCGGGAGCGTCTGTCGGAGCAGCAGTTGTCTCGGGAGCTGTTGTGGTCTCCGGAGCGGTTGCAGTCTCGGGAGCGGTTGTAACTTCTGTAGCGTCCGTCGGAGCTGTAGTTACCTCGGCAGGCTCGGTTGTAGCCTCGGGAGCTGTTGTGATTTCGGGAGCTGTTGTTTCCTCGGTAGTTTCCTCGGGATACTCGGGCTCGCCCCAGCTTCCCGCATATCTTGTGATATTTCTGGTTTGCTCTATATCGGGAGTGCCGCTCTCAATAGTAAAGGTCGCGAAATTAACAACTGAAGTTTCATTAATCTGTCCTACTCCGTTTGACCAATCTGTAGCAGGTTTGCCGCTGAATGATGCAAAAATAACCGTATCACAAAGCCCCTCGAAGGAATATAAGCCGTCTGCTGTTTTAGTACCAGTAATCCACTGGCCCTTAGCTCCGCCTTCATTCCATGTCCATGCGTACCAATCGCCGTCATTTTCAAATTCGTCGGGATTAAGCTTAGCTGTATATGTGCCTAAATCGGTAGCCGATGTAACATCGGGAGTCTCTAAACCGCCTGACCATTCGCCACCGTATACATCTCCGTTTTTCTCGTCTTTTACAATACCGGAAATTGTAAATGTACCGCCGTCTCTTACACGTAAATCATTGGTCTGATAAACCTTTCCTGTCCAATCCTTATCGGGCTCAGCTGAAAATGTTGCAAAAACAACACAATTGTCGAGCAGAGCAAAGTTTACTGTGTTTCCGGAAACAGTACCCTTAACCCAGCGGCCGTTGAGATCGCCGTTAGTCCATGTCCATGCATACCATGCACCATCAGTAACATGAGTGCCAGCATTTACCGAAGCCGTAAACGAACCTTCCTCGTTATTGCTTACGGAGCCGCCTGAGGGAGTTGTAACAGCAACCTCGGGAGTTAATGTGCCGCCAACCCATGAACCTTCGTAGTTCTTGATAACGTTGCCGTAGCCGTCGTCGCCGTCAACCTTACCGGAAATAACATACTTTCCGCCATCCATAGTGTTTAAGGCAGCTGTCTGAGCAACACGTCCTGTCCAGTCCTTATCGGGCTCGGCTGTGAATGTCGCAAAGATAACGCGGTTGCAAAGTCCCTCAAAGGAAACAACCTTACCGCTTTTTGTACCCTCTACCCAATGACCGGGATTACCGTTGTTTGTCCATGTCCATACATACCATGTACCGTCGTCGGTATAACTGCCGGTATCAACGGAAGCGGTGTATGTGCCTTCCTTGCTGCCGTCGCCTGTCGGACCTGCAATTGTTGTAGCCTCGGTTGAGGAACCGCCGGAAGGAGTTCCGCCCCATGAGCCTACTTCCCATTTACCCTTATCGTCGCCTTCCTCGGTAATCTGGTCAGTCAGATAATAGCCGGTTACTGTTCTGTTGTAGGAAATATCAACAGTCTGCACGCCTGAACCGTCATTGAAGATAATGCTGTCATAATCATTACCAACCTTAGCGGTAAACTGAATCTCGTTGTAATCGTTTACCTGTGAATCTGTAAGCTGAACACCGGGCCACTCTGCGTTTTTCTTAGCGGCGTCTGTTGAGCTCCAGGCATAAAGGTAAACCTTTTCCCAACCCTTGTTGTTTGTGAACAAGAGAGTTGACTCACCTGTATTTGCCGACGCACCCATAGGTACGATAGCGAATACACCTACAAGCATAAGTACAGCGAGAATTACGCTGATACTGCTTTTAAGTTTTTTCATTCTCCTTACCTCCTGAAAAAATGAAAGAGTTTTGATTACCGGAGAGGAAAGGGCCTCTCCAACCCCTGACAACAGAACATTATCCAAACCTTGGTTTTAGTAACGCTCTGTTGCCTATCTATTCTACCACAAAGGCGTGAACTTTGCATAACGAATATTCACAAAAATCACGCCTGTTCTTTGTACAACACGCACAAAGAACAGGCGATTTTAACAGTTTATTAATAGTTATTCCTTATTTCACCTTAACCGACGCAGTAGGCGACCAGTTTGAATACAGCGTTTTTCCGCCGGACTTTTTAAAGGCTTTTACGCGGACGTAATAGGTTTTTCCGGATTTAAGCCCCTTTACCTTATATGATTTAGAGGGTTTCACGGAAACGGTTTTTGAGGATTTAAAGCTCTTTTTAAGGCTGTACCGGAGCTTATAGCCCGAAGCCTTTGACGCGGTTTTCCAGCTTGCCTTAAAAGCTCCGGTAAGCTTCTTTAGCGTAATTTTTCCGAACTTCTTTTTAGGAGTTGTCGTTTTCTCCTTAAGCACCTTACCGCATACCGAGCATTTTGTTCCGGCAATAACTCCCTCGTTAAAGCAGGTTGCTTTTACGGTTGTGCCGATTGACTGCTCCTTGTGACCGAGCGAAGGAAGCTCGAGGAAGTCGGGGTCAATAACCTCACTGCCCTTTTCGTCATCGTAATCCTTATTACAAAGCGAGCAGTGCCAATACTCCATTATTCCCGGTTTTACGCATGTGGGCTCAACGCCCTCATGGTGAGTCATATCATGGTTAAGCTTAGGAGCTTCTTCCTGATATTTATGACCGCAGATTTTACAGGAATAGGTTTTAATTCCGGTTGACATGCAAGTAGCTGCTTCCTCGGAAATAAGCTCATACTCATGCTCGCAGATTACTTCGAGCTCGAGCTCCTTTGATACTCCGAACGCCTTTATGTTGAGCTGAGTTTTACCTAGTTCTTTTCCCGTAAGCTTATCGTCTTTAAGCTCGGCGAAGTCCGTATCCCCGACCGAAAGCTCTTTCTCAAAATCCTCTGCGGTGCATTTAAACTTAGGGAAGGTTTCCTTCAGCGAAAGCTCCGCCTTAATATCCGGAACAGAAATATCCTTCTTATACTTCGCCTGAACCTTTTCGGGGACGAAATCCACGCTCTCTATAAGCGAGCCGTCGATTTTTACGGAAGCGAAAGTCTCAACGTCGAGGATATCCTTCGGAACCGGGGTTGTATCGGGGTTAGCGGTTTTAGCGAAAACCTCAACCCAGTAATCAACCGTATTATACACAACGTGAGCTATTCCGACAGCGTTAAAATCGGGGTTAAGCATATTGCGCCTGTGTCCCTGGCCGTTATAATCGTCGTCATCCTCACGCCACAGCGAGTTGATACCCGCAGCGGATGAAAGTCCCTCGGCGATATTCTCGCCGTAATTTTCAGCCGAATATCCGAACTCGTTAAACGCCGTAAAGCAGATTGTACCGTCGGTGCGGTAGTGGCTGTACCTCAGCGCGGTTTCCGCAGCACGCTGCATAGCGATTTTTTCGAGGGAATAATCATAGGTTAAATCCCCGAGCGAGGTTAAGGTCACCTTGGTTTTATTATCGGTATCCCAGTACCACGCATCGGAGCTTTTTCTCATATCGTTAATCATATTGCAGATTTCACGCGCTGAGCTCTGATTATAAGTTACCTTGATTTTAGCCGAATACTTTTCGTTTTCCTCGGCAAAGGCGTTAAATCCGAAGCACGAGGCAAGAATCGTTAAGGCAAGAACAAATGATAAAAATGCTTTTGTTTTTTTCATAAAAGACACCTCATTTCATTACTGTATTTATTGTACCTTTTTAAAGCCTAAACGTCAATAACAATTAACGGTAAAATTTCATTTACGGTATTGAATTAGAATACGACATATAGTAAAATTGACGTAAAAGGAGGAGCACTATGAAAAACGCTGAGATTTTTAAATTATCCCTACCGTATCTGGGCACGAAAGACCGCACGGTGCGCGTATATGTTCCCGCCCGTGAGGAGGGCGAAACCTTCCCGGTAATTTATATGACCGACGGCCAGAACCTTTTTGAGGAGGAAGGTACTCCTTTCGGGAGCTGGTTCACCCACACGGCAGTGGAGAATGAGCAAAAGGAAAACCGCCGCGCGGCAATTATTGTCGGTATTCATAACGACTTCAGCCCGATGCAGCGCACTAACGAGCTTACGCCTAAGTCAATCGGCGCGATAACTATTCCTCCCGAGGTTGACGAGGAAACGCGAAACAGCTTCTCTCCCGAGGGCGAGATTTTCGACGACTTCGTAGTAAACACGGTAATGCCTGCCGTTGAAAGAAACTTCCCGGTTAAAAAAGGCAGGAACAACACCGCTTTCTGCGGAAGCTCCTCGGGCGGATTACAGTCGTTTTATACGGTTTTAAGCCACCCCGACCTGTTTTGCGCGGCGGGAGCGTTTTCACCTGCGTTTATATTTTATACGCCGGAGAATATGCAAAACTGGATTTTAAGCGTGCTAAAAAGCGATACGCCTTACCTGTACCTCTACAGCGGCGGCGCGGATGAGCTTGAGCAGCAGATTTATCAGAGCACGGAGCAGGTTTACGATATACTAACGGAAATCTACCCTCCGGAAAAATTCTACGAGGTTATACTTTTTGAAAATAAGCACTGTGAAGCCGCGTGGCGGGAAATCTTCAAGGACTTTTTACACACCTTCCTCACACGGCGAGATGAATTTTAACATATGCACATATGAAAACGCCCTGCAGCAAAAAAACTGCAGGGCATTATTTATTTTTCTTTATACCAGTAGCTTCTGTTTTTACTCATAAAGCACTTCGCTCCTTTAGGCATCTGAGTAATCGCATTAAATACGTTGATATAATCCCCCGCGCCCGAGCCTAAGCAGAAGGCTCCGAAAAGCCCGAGCCAAAGCTGAGACGGAAAGAAAAAGAACAGAATATACGGAATAAATCCGAAAACGAGATTAGGCAGCATACTCATAAAAACAAACCGCGCCTTTGACATTGATTCGGTGCCGACAACGAACATCAGGCCTTTTTTCAGGTAGGTATAAAACTCAACCTCACCCTTAAAACAGCTCGCGTGGAGAACCTCGTGGACGGGCATAACGACTAACGAGAGCACCGCCGCTATCATTAAATTAAATAATACGAAGTCGCTTCCGCTGAATACTAACTCAATCGCTCTCGAAAGTATAATTACGGGCACAACCGCAACTATGAGTATTATCGCAGCTAAGGTATTCGCTATAACGGCAAATTTCTGAATAGTTTCGGGCTCCTTAAACGCGACAGCTCCCTCGACCTCACGCGCCGGAAGCTTCTCCATATCGCCGTCAAAGCCCTTTTTAAATATAAGCTTCATAAATAATACCTTTCTGATTACATTTTATGAATATACATTCTCGTCATTTCGGGCTCGCCGTCACCCTGAACCATACAAAGGAATTCCCAGCCGTAGCGCTCGTAGAATGAGGTATGGTCGGAAACGAGATACAGAGTAGTTACCCCCTTATCCGCCATATCACGGCAAACAAAATTCAAAAGCTCGCCCGCGATTCCCTTGCAGCGGTAATCCTCCTCGGTATATACGGCGCAGACATTCGGGCTTAAATCCTTACGGTCGTGGAAGTCGTTATCAATAACGCCTAAGCCTCCGACAATTTTTTCGCCGTCGAGGCAGAGATACCAGCCGTTCTCGGTATCGCCGCTTAAATACGAGTCCATACATTCAAGATAAGCCTCGGTGGGCACGCCCCACTTTTCGTGGAACCAGTTTGCAGCAGCGTCCTTAATTTCCGGACGCTCGCGCAGAGTTATATAAGTTAAATTTTTCATAAATATCTTTCTCCTTTTTAACGGATTTCATTATATAATATTTTTCACTTTTTGTAAAGAATCCTTTTGAAAAGAAAAGCGGCAGCCTCAGCCGCCGCTTAAAAACTATTTTAGTTCTTCTGAACTTCCTTAGCTCTGATTAAGTCGTCTACGTTATCAACCTCAGCCCAGGAATAATCCTTAATATCCTTATAATACAGGTCGAAATCGTTCTTGAAAATCATCTGCACAAGAGCGTCCTCAAAGAGCTGATTATACATCTCGCCGTTTACCATATCGTCGATTTCCTCAATTAAGAAACGTGCGGAAACGGCGTCGAGCTTAGTAACGCTGACGTACTGAGCGTAGAACGAGGAAAGCTCCTTGCTCATAACGCAGATTCTGTCGCCGTTAACCTGAACGTTATACTTGCCCTCGGTTTTGCTTGAATCAACTAAAACGTACGGAACGTCGGTCGGCTTGCAGAAAATTTCCTCAACAAGCTTACTCTCGGCTACGATATCGGAGTTTATAATCGTGATATTATCGCGCTCGAGATATTTTTTCGCAAACCATAAGGAAGCGATTGAGCCGGTGGTAGCGTAGAACGGATTGCGCACGAAGGTCACGTTTTCTCTCTCAAGCTCACGCGTAATCTGGTCGTATAAAAATCCCGCGATAACAACAATCTCGGCTTTTGTATCAAATTTTCTTATAAGTCTTACCATTCTCTGAAGAACGGTAGTATTTCTGTCGAGCTTATAAAGCGACTTAGGAGTTTTTAAGGTTAAGGGCTGAAGGCTTGTGCCTTTTCCGGCTGCTAAAATAATATATGTCATATAAGTACCCTCCCGATTATTTGTACATTTTAAGCGCGCGAACGCTGTAGTCCTTGGCGAACCGGTACCATAACGGCTTAAGGTAACCGACCTTCTGACCGGAAGCCTCCTTAAACATACACCAATGCATAAAGAAGAAGCCTGTTATGGATATCCACGCGTAAAAATGGCGTTTTTCAATTTCGCTGGGTTTATGGCCGAAGTAGATAAACAGGATTCGGTCAACCTCTTCGTCGGAATGGTCGCCGCCGCATACGTAAGTTCCTACGTCAAATCCGGGGTCGTTAAAGCCGCCGTATTCCCAGTCGGTGAGGTAAATCTCGGAATCGTTGATAAGGAAGTTCTCGTCACGGGCGTCGCCGTGAGTGATACATCTCGGGATTCCGTCCTGCTTAGTAAGCTCAACGAGCTCATAAACACGGTCTCTTATCTCGTTAAAGCCGGGATACTCGGGGAAGTTCTCGCCGTACTTATCCTCGGGAATCATCGCCTTGATAGACTCCCATTTCTCCTTAACGTCGAATTCCCATCTCACCTTAGCGGAGGAATGATGAAGCTTATTTAAAAGCCTTACTCCGCGGTAGATATCACTTACGTTCTTATAGTCAAAATCACGGTGCGGTACAAATTTAGCAATTTTCCAGCCCTTTGATACACTCATAGCGACAAGCGTTGTATCAACTCTCGCCTCATATGCCTGGCTCTGAATCATCGACTCACGTCCGCGGTCAACGAGTATCTCCGAGCCGAGACCCGGGAATCTGAAAACATACTTACCGCCGTTTAACTCAAAGGACAGAACGGAATTTGTTAAACCCTTCTGCAAAGGCTTTAAGTCGATAATCTGGTCTTCGTTACAGTTAAAAACCTCGCAGATGGTTTTGTTGATAAAAACAAGGTCTTTTTCGTGCAGAACTCCGCCTGTAGTCTGGATTGTTTTGTCTGACATTGGAAAACCTCCCAAGTGTATTTTTAATTTATGCTTTCGGGGAGATATCGGTACTGGTTTATACTCTACATAAATTACCATTATTATACATATTCCCGAGGTTAAAATCAATATCTTTTTTGAAATTAAGGCGGTAAAATAAATTTACGGAATAAAAAAACTTACGGGACCTGCTGTGCAAGCCCCGTAAAACTGATTATTTCACTTTTATTTTAACTGTCTTACTAACCGTTTTAGCTTTGTAATCAGCGTTTCCGGCGACTGTTATTTTCAGTTTAACAGTATAAGTTTTCTTGGCGTAGTTACCTTTCTTAAAGGTGATTGCGCCTGTTTTTTTGTTTACGGTAATAAGCTTATAAATCTTAGCTGTCGTTCCCTTTTTAACCTTAACAACCGTTACAGCGCCCTTTGCATTTTTTATCGTAAGGAGCTTTACTGTCTGCTTTTTAGCTTTTAAGGCTTTCGCCTTTACGGACTTTGTCTTTGCGGTTATTTTAACCGGATTAGGCTTTTTAACCTTGTCAGCAAGCGGCTCGGTCGCGGGAGCGGGCTCGGTATAATCTACGGGCCATGTAAACGCAGGCGAGGTCGGTTCACCGGCTGCCGAAGGATTAGTTGAGTCGGGAGTTGCGGTAGGCTGCTCTGTCGGCTCGCCGCCGGTTACAGGCTCGGAAGCCGCAGGCTTCGTGGCGGGCTGAGTTGCGGGCTGAGCGGTACCGGGCTCCTCCTTAAGCGTTACATATTTAATATCGTTGCTCTTCGCGTAATAATATGCTTCGCAATACGCCTCGTAGCCGTAAATCGTAAAGCCGTCAACAACCGCAGTATGATACTCAACCGTTATTCCGCTGCCGTTAAATTTTTCAGTCGTATACATATAATAGCCTAAGGCTTTTTCATCTATCCTCGTTACTGATTTCGGAACGATAACGCTCTTAATTTCGGGACAGTTAAAGAACGCGTTTTCACCGATACCTTTAAGCTCGTTGGGTAAGGTTACGCCCGTAAGGCTCTTGCACTCCGAGAACGCGTCTTTCGCTATAACCGAGGTGCCGTCCTTAACTTTATATTCGCCCGAAATACTCTTGCTCGCCCGGTATAACGCCTTACCGATATAAAGCACGTTGTTTTCCCAGTTGCCGTTATTCGCAACATAAGCCGTTTCGTCAAAGGCGGTGCTGTCGAGAGCTTCGACGCTGTCAGGCAGCGTAATATCCTCAAGGCTCGTACAGAAGCTGAATGCTTTTTCGCCGATTCTCTCAACATTATCGGGAATAACTACGCTCTTAATGCTTGAGCACGCAAAGAACACATCATCCTCTATCTCATTTATATGCTTCGGAATATTTACGCTTTCAAGCGCGTTGCAGCCCATAAAAGCGCCTTTTCCGAGCTCTGTAACGGAATCGGGTATATTTATACTTTTAAGCGCTTTACATCCGCTGAACACCTCGCGGCCGATTGCCGTTAAAGTATCGGGTAAATTTATTTCGGCAAGCGATTCGCATCCCTCAAAGGCATAAGAGAAGATTTCCGTCAAATTCTTTCCGAGATTTACCTTATTAAGCTTTGTACAGCCCTTAAATGCCTGATAACCCAGTTCTTTGACTCTGTCGGGAATAGTTGCCTCGGTAAGACTTGTGCAGTTCATAAAGAGATATTGAGCAATATTATCTATTGAATCGGGAAGGTTAACCGTCTCGAGCGCCGAACATTCATAGAACGTAAAATCGCCTATAGCTTTAACCCCGTCGGGGATCTTTATGCTTTCAAGCTTTTTACAGCCGTAAAAAACCGTTTCTCCGATTCTCTCAATACCCTTGCCGAGACTTACGCTGCTGAGAGCGGTACATTCCCTGAACGCTTCGCCGCCGATTTCGACAACGCTGTTATCGGGGATACTTACGCTTTTAAGACTTGAACAGTATTTGAACGCCGATTCCTCGATTTTCTTAACGCTTGACGGTAAATTAACCTCGGTAATGCCTGTGTTGCTGAATACGCTTTTGCCTATTTTTTCAACTCCGTTCGGAATCGTAATTGTTTTCAATTTGTTGCAATCCTGGAAGGCTTCGTCGCCTATTGCTTCAATTCCGTCAGGAAGCGTTACGGACTGAATATTGGTGCTGCGGAAAACTCCTTCACCGATAATCTTTAAGCTATCGGGAAGCGTAACATTCGCTATTTTTTTATAATCATAGAATACATCATCCGCGATTAAGGTCGTGCCAGCCTTAACGGAAATTGAGTCGGACGAACCTAAGCCGCGAATGGCTACAAG
>CAJOFK010000050.1 GCA_905234015.1 uncultured Ruminococcus sp. | reverse complement strand
AACCTCTTTCCTTTTTGGGAGTACTTTGTTTTTGTGGTGAAATCATTGTACCATATGGCTGAGAGGTTCTCAACTTTCATTTAAGTTTACAATACGTTTATTATTTTAAGGAGGAATTTGTAATGAAAAGAATTAGTAAAAAAATAATAAGTATTATGTGTGTTATGTGTTTAGCATTATTAAGCACAAGTTACGGAGCAAGTGGATCTCCAAAATTAAATAAAACAAAAAAGACAATTCGTGTAGGTAATTCGTTTACACTTAGAGTGAAAAATACTTCAAAAAAAGTTAAATGGAGTGTGAATAATAGTAAAGTACTGCGAATTAAATCAACTGGAAAATATAAAGCAACCTTTACAGGTGTAAAAAAGGGTAGTACAACTATTACTGCAAAAGTAAAAGGAAAAAAGCTAAAATGCAAAGTAACTGTGAGATATAAGAATCAAACAACCGGACGAACTGTTTATATAACAAATACAGGTAAAAAATATCATGCACTAGGTTGTAGATATTTACACAGTAAAACTGCCGTAAGCTTATCTTGGGCAAGAAGCAACGGATATACTCCGTGTTCATTTTGTATGAGATAAATCTCTATTAAAATGTTAAAAAGGATAAGTGGTAGGTTCATCTATGAGAGAACTTTCATCTCGCTTGTGGGGTTCACGTTAAAGAGAAAAGTTTCATCAGCGCGGCGGCTTAAAAACAGTCCGCAGGACTGTTTTTACCTGCGATTTGCGCTAACGCTTAAATCTTGGCACAGCCTGTTCAATTCCCCTTATCAGTTCGTTTCTTGTATAATAAATTAAAGGTACCCTTTTGGGGTACCTTTAATTTATATGGAGCGGATAAGGGGAATTGAACCCCCAACCTCAGCTTGGGAAGCTGATGTTTTACCACTAAACTATATCCGCTTTTAATCTGTTTTATTTTCTTGCAACGCCTGTATCTCTCGCGGCTTGAATAACGGCTTTTGCTACAGCTTCGCCTACGCGCTTATCAACCGCTTCGGGAATAATGTACTCGGGCGAGAGCTTATCGTCGTTTACAAGCTCAGCAATCGCGTAAGAAGCCGCAACCTTCATTTCCTCATTAATCTCAGTCGCTCTGCAATCGAGTGCTCCTCTGAACATTCCGGGGAAACAGAGTACGTTATTAATCTGATTCGGGAAATCGGAACGTCCTGTGCCGACTACCGCCGCGCCGGCTTTCTTAGCTAAGTCGGGCATAATCTCAGGAGTGGGATTAGCCATAGCGAAAACAATCGGCTTTTCCGCCATAGATTTAACCATTTCCTCGGTAACAATCTTCGGAGCCGATACGCCTAAAAATACGTCCGCGCCCTTCATTGCGTCAGCTAAGATACCTTTTTTATGCTCACGGTTTGTAATAGTAGCCATATACGCCTGCTCGGAATTAAGCCTTTCGTCGCCCTCACAAACAATGCCCTTGCTGTTAACGAGAGTAAGATTTTTAACTCCGATATTCATTATATGTTTAGCGATTGCAATACCCGCTGAGCCTGCGCCGCTGATTACAACCTTAACGTCCTCAATCTTCTTATCAACAATCTTAAGCGCGTTCATTAGCGCCGCGGCAACAATTACCGCAGTTCCGTGCTGATCGTCGTGGAAAACGGGAATATCGCAAACTTCCTTAAGCTTTCTCTCAATCTCAAAGCATCTCGGAGCTGAAATATCCTCAAGATTTATTCCGCCGAAGCTTCCGCTTATTAAATAAATAGTACGGGCGATTTCATCAACGTCCTTGCTCCTTACGCAGATAGGGAAGGCGTCAACGTCCGCAAATTCCTTAAACAGCGAGCATTTACCCTCCATAACGGGCATCCCTGCCTCAGGGCCAATATCACCGAGCCCGAGTACAGCTGTACCGTCGGTAACTACCGCTACGAGGTTATTTCTTCTCGTAAGCTCAAAGCTTTTATCGTATTCGCGGTTGATCTCCATGCAGGGCTCCGCAACTCCCGGAGTATACGCGAGCGCAAGCTCCTCGCTGGTGTTAATCGGAACTCTTGAGATTACCTCAATCTTTCCGTTCCATTCATAATGCTTTTTTAAGCTTTCCTGTCTGATATCCATATTCTTACTCCTTAATAAAATTACCAAGCAATATTATACATTTATTTTATAATAAGTGCAAGTATAAATTGACTTTTATAAGAAAATAGACTAAAATATAGTCGCGAGTAAATTGAACAGTCGCGGAACTGCTTTGAAAAGAGCTTTTCCGAGGAAAGTCCGGGCTCCACAGAGCGATAACAACGGCTAACGGCCGCCGAGGGCGACCTCAGGGATAGTGCAACAGAAAATAACCGCTGTATTTTACAGTAAGGATGGAAAGGTGAGGTAAGAGCTCACCGCTGGTATGGAGACATACCTGGCGTGTAAACCCTGTTTGGAGCAACACCGTGGTGGGAAATATTGCTTGCTCGGCATTCCCGTGGAGGTGGCGTTGAGCAAGTCGGCAACGGCTTGCCAAGATAGATGACTGTTCACGACAGAACCCGGCTTATAGATTTAGTCGCATTAAAAGAAGCTCCCGAAAAGGAGCTTCTTTTTACGTTAATATTTTTTCAGCGCATTTAATACCGTCTACCGCAGCGGATACTATTCCGCCGGCGTAACCCGCGCCCTCTCCGCAGGGATAAAGCCCTTCTAATGATACCGATTGCAAATTATCCTTATTTCTTAAAATACGGACAGGGGAGGAGCTGCGTGTTTCTGCGCCAGTAAGTATTGCGTCGGGATGAGAAAATCCGTCAAGGTATTTATTCATAGTAATTATTGCTTCTCTCATGCTCTCCGTAACGTAATCGGGAAGAAAACTATCCATTTTCGAAAACTCATATCCGCGCTTATAGCTCGGGATAACCTCTCCGAGAGCGGAGGTCTTATTATTTTTCAAAAAGTCTTCAACTCTCTGAACCGGAGCTTTATATTCTCCGCAGCCTAATTTAAAGGCGGCTTTTTCAATTTTTCGCTGATATTCTATTCCGGAAAGGGGAGAGCTATCATTAAAATCCTCGGGATAAACAGAAACTAAAAGCGCAGAATTTGAATTAACCGCTCTTCGGCTGAATTCGCTCATTCCGTTGGTGCAAACCATTCCTTCTTCGCTCGAAGCCGGCATGACCTCGCCTCCGGGACACATACAGAAAGTATACGCTCCGCGGCCGTTTTTAGTATGAACACTAAGCTTATACGGAGCTGAGCCCAGTCTTTCATCACCGGCATATTCACCGTACATGCTCTTATCAATTTTTTCTCTGAGGTGCTCAATCCTCGCTCCTACGGAAAACGGCTTCTGCTCCATAATAATATCGCTTTCATAAAGCAATTTCAGCGTATCTCTCGAGCTGTGACCGATAGCAAGAATAATATTATCGGTCTCAATTAAGCTTTCGCTTCCGTTTTTGTTAATTACCGCAGCTGTGATTTTATTATTCTTAGCCTTATATCCGACGAATTTAGTGTTGAAATGCACTTCTCCGCCGAGCTTAATAATATGCTTTCTGATATTCTTTACAACATATCTTAGGTTATCCGTTCCGATATGTGGCTTTGCGTTATATAAAATCTCCTCGGGAGCGCCGTGGTTAACGAACTCTATAAGAACCTTTCGGGCTCTGAAGTCCTTTGTGCCGGTATTGAGCTTACCGTCGGAAAACGTTCCCGCGCCGCCTTCGCCGAACTGAATATTAGATTCGGTATTTAATATTCCGGTCTTAATAAAGCTGTTTATATCTTCAACGCGTGTATCACAATCGCTTCCGCGCTCAATAATAATCGGGTTAGCGCCTGCCTCGGCTAAAATAAGCCCCGCAAACATTCCCGCAGGGCCGAAACCTATTATTACGGGACGGTAATTCAAATTCTTGCTCTCGGGTATTTGATACTCAAACGGTTTAGTTATATGCGCCTTATTTGACTTGGATTTTGAGATAACACTATTCTCATTAACCTTTAAATAAACGTCAACAGCGGCTGTATAATGGATATCGTTCTTATTACGCGCGTCTATCGAACGCCTGAATAAAGAAACCCTTTCAATTGCGTTTTCGCTTACTCTGAGCTCCTTAGCTGCTTTCTTTTTAAGAGTATTGTCGTTATAATCTAAAGGCAAGCGTAAGCTGTTAATTCTAATCATACGCTTTCACCCGCGATCATTCCGCAAGAAAAGGCGAAATACAGGTTGAATCCGCCGCAGTCGCCGATTATATCAACAGCCTCGCCGCAGATATATAAATCTTTTATAAGCTTACTCTCCATAGTTTTCGGATTAATTTCATCACCCGATACTCCGCCTGAGCACACCTGAGCTTTGTTATAATCATTAGGTTTTTTTACGGAAAATTTCCAGTTGTATATAGTATCGCAGATATTTTCAATATCATTTTTATCAAGAGAGGATACGCGTTTATAAAAGTCTTTTACTCCCGCGCTTTTCATTAAAGCAATACCGAGTTTATTAACAAATAATCCGTCTAAGAAATGACTTATATCTCTGTTTTTAAACGAATCGGCTCTCAGCTTCAGCATATGCAAAAGCTGACCGTAATCCTCTTTAAACGGATTAAGATTAAGATAGATAATCGGAGTTTTAATGTCATTTGCATATACGCTGAGATTAAAAAGACAAATTCCGGAAAGCGACGTATCGGTAAACTGAACTTCTCCTGCTTCCGATTTTATAAATTCATCACCGTCATATAAGCTTGCGGTGCCCTTTTGCCTGATTCCCTTAAGCGACGGCATAAAACCTTTATCAATAACCTCAAGCGGACACAGAGCAGGGGATAAGGATATAATTTTATGTCCGAGCTTTTCGAGTAATGATATTCCGCTTTTATCGGACCCGAGCTTAGGTGAGGCAGGGGAGCCCGAAGATAAAACAAGCTTGGAACAGGAATATTTTTTATCACAGGATACGGTAAAACCATTTTCGGTTTTAATAACGGAATTAACCTTACTGTCGCAGATTATTTCAACACCGAGCTCGTCAAGCTTAAAACGCAAAACATCGAGAACGCTCGCGGCATGATTAGAAAAAGGATATACTCTGCCCTCGTTATCAGCTTCGGTTGATAATCCGAGCTTAGAGAATTCAGCAGAAATTTTTTCTAAAGAACAGGCTTTAAAAAAAGTTTGCAAATTATCCTTAAAGCTTCCGTGGTAGCGTTCTGAGTTATTGCAGTCGGTATTATAAAGGTTGCATCTGCCGTTACCGGTTGAAAGTAGCTTTCTTCCGATTCTATTCTGTTTTTCAATTATAGTTACGGATTTATCGGGATGTTTTTCTTTCGCTTTAATTGCGCACATCATTCCCGACGCTCCGCCGCCGATTATAATTATATCTCTGTGAGCCATATTTTCACGTCCTATATAGTTTAAGGGCGAAATAAATCCGCCCTCATTTTAAGCCTTATTAAACATTGCTCCTACTGCGCCGAAAAGTCCCATGCTTGCAAGCGCCATAATAACACCTGCTAAAAGCACACCGCCTATACACGCAATAACGCTCTTTTTAAAATCCAAGTCCAGGAAGCTTGCGGCTAAAGTTCCGGTCCATGCTCCCGTACCGGGCAGGGGAATACCTACAAAAAGCAAGAGGGCGATATATATACCCATACCTTTTCCTGATTTACCCTTGAGCTTTTCTCCACCCTTCTCACCTTTTTCATAGCAGAAAGTAAAGAATTTTCCGATATACTTCTTATCCTTACCCCAGATAAGAACCTTTCTCGCAAAGAAGAAGATAATAGGAACGGGTATCATATTTCCGATGATACAGATTATGTAACAACTCCAGGCGGGAAGTCCCATGCCGATACCTATCGGAAGCGCTCCTCGAAGCTCAACAATCGGCACCATTGAAATTAAAAAAACAATTAAATACTTAACCATAAAATTACTCCAGATTTTTTTATTATTATTAACTAAAACATTATACATTAGATATCGAAATTTTTCAACCTTTTAATTTGACTTTAACCTAAAATAATTGTAAAATAATAGGGATAAAGAGGTGATTTAAATGAGTAAGAATGTTATAAAAAAAAGAAACGTTTTCTTTATAGTTATGCTCGTAATCACCGGCTTATACATACTGTTTATCTGGTGGCATTCAACGCTTACAGCCGACGAATCATCCGCTGAAAGCGCTAATGTGCTTGCGTTCCTTGAAAACATCCTGCGTTCTGTAGGAATAGATGCAGGCTTAACCGACCATATTGTAAGAAAATCCGCTCATTTCTGCGAATTTGCGCTTCTCGGATTATTAAGCCTTTGGACTTCCTACGCAAAAAACAGAAAAATAGTAAAAAATCTTATGCCGTCGGGTTTTATTTGTATTTCAACAGCCCTCGTTGATGAGCTGGTACAGATTAACTCAAAGGGACGCTCGGCAGAGGTTACCGATATTGCTCTTGATTTTTGCGGAGCGTTATTCGGAGCTTTGTTTTTTATTATCATTATTTCAGTTATTAAGCTATTTAAAAAATAGAGGTTAAATTATGAGTGAAAATGCTAAACCAATAAGAGAAAATAAAATGGGTTACGCTAAAATGTTCCCGCTTATTCTGTCTATGTCGCTGCCTGCGATGTTCTCTATGACAATTATGGCGCTTTATAACGTTGTAGACAGTATATTCGTAGGACATTTATCGGACGGAACCGTTGCGCTTGAGGCTACTTCCTACGCTTATCCGCTGCAAATGCTTTTAATCAGCTTTGCTGTCGGAACTTCTGTCGGAACTAACTCGCTTATCGCGAGAAGGCTCGGAGCAGGTAATCAGCGAGAAGCCGATTTAGCCGCTACCCACGGAATAATACTCGCTCTCTTTACCTGGGTTGCGTTTATTTTTGTCGGATTTTTTGCTGTTAAGCCCTTTTTAACTGCATACGGCTGCAGCGGTATGACTTTTACATACGGCACTCAGTATCTTACAATAGTTCTTACCTTATCGGGCTTCAGTATGGTTCAGGTAAGTATAGAAAAATCACTTCAGGCTACGGGTGATATGATATTCCCGATGCTGCTTCAGCTTATAGGCGCCTGCACCAACCTTATTTTTGATCCTCTGCTTATTTACGGAATAGGTCCTTTCCCGGAAATGAGAGTTATGGGCGCGGCTATAGCGACAGTACTCGGTCAGTTCGTCGGAATGGTATGCTCGTTAATTGTACTGTTTAAAAAGAAAAACAAAATTAATGTTACATTTAAAAACTTCCGCTTCAACGGAAAGACCGTAAAAGATATTTACGCTGTTGGAATTCCGTCAATCATTATGCAGAGTATTTCCTCGTTTATGATTATCGGAATGAACGCAATTTTATCAGCGTACGAGTCAGCGGTAACCGTTTTGGGAATTTATTTCAGGCTCCAGAGCTTCATATTCATGCCGTGCTTCGGACTGAATCAGGGCGTGCTTCCCGTTATGGGCTTTAACTACGGTGCTAAGAATAAAAAACGTCTTTATTCTGCTATAAAATGCGGTATATTTATTGCTCTCGTAATTATGGCAATAGGAACGGCAATCTTCCAGTTTATGCCCGAAGTTCTTGTTGGAATGTTTAACGGTGATAATGCGCTTACCTCTGCCGCCGTACCGGCATTCCGTACGATAAGCTGGTGCTTTATGCCCGCGGCAGTCGGAATTATATTTATCTCGTTATTCCAGGCAACCGGTAAAGGTGTGAGAGCTCTTATTATCTCATTTACGCGTCAGCTCGTATTCATTTTACCCGCGGCATTTATTATTTCAAGATTCTTTGAGCTTGATAAAGTATGGCTTTCGTTCCCGATTGCGGAATTCGGCTCGCTTATACTTGCGATTTTCCTGTTTATTCAGCTTGCGAAAACCGACTTTAAAAAACTTGATGGTTAAGGTATAGTTTGCACTCATCCCGGCATATATTTTGCTGAGGTGATAATATGGACAATCCCGAGATTTTAAATGAAAATAATGACTGGACTCCGGCATATAATCCCGTTCATTATGAGATTAATACCCCTGAGAGGGGAAAAATCAGCGAGAATAACCCCCACAAAAAGCATACTTCCAAGCCGCTGCTAATGATTACTCAAATTATTATTTGTGTTCTGATTTTACTCTCGCTGTACGGTATAAAGACCTTCGGGAAAGATTTATTTAAAGAAATAGATAAATGGTATAAAACCAATCTGAATAATGAGATTATTGTAACTGAAAATTTTGAGAATTTTAGCCTTGATAAGCTGATAGATGCTGTTAAGGATAAATAGCTTTAAATTTTTCATCAGCTTTCCGGCAGTCGCTCTGGTCAGTATAATAGTTTTAAGCAGTGTTTATACCGATTATCTGCTTTGCTTATCCGCTGTAATTATCCACGAATCGGGACACTTAACGACTATGATACTAACGGGAAATATTCCCGAGGGCGTTGAAATCCGCGCCTTTGAGGTAAAGCTTCTAAAACGCTCGCGTTATAATACATCATATTTAAAAGATATATTAATAATCTCTTCGGGGCCGCTGATTAATATTCTTATATCTATCATATTTAACGGGATAAATTATAAATTTGCGGCAATTAACCTGTTTTTAGGATTATTCAACCTGCTTCCGGCTTCAAACTTAGACGGCGGACAGCTTGTGTTTCTTATCTTAACCGGGTTTATTAACTTTGAGCAAGCCTCAAAGGCTGTTGATATTATAACGCTGATAATATCATTCCCGGTATTTTTTATCGGCTTAATAATTCTGTTTAATTCAAAATACAATTTTTCCATTCTTTTTATAGGTTTATATCTTTTTTTATCTTTCTTTATAAAGAAAGATAAATATCTCTGACGGAGGACGTAATGATTAACAAGGACGTTGAAAAATATTTACTTAAGGTTCAGAAGCCCGGACGCTATGTCGGCGGCGAGATGAACTCCGTTATAAAAAACAAAGAGGATATCGACGTCAGATTTGCGTTCTGTTTTCCCGATACTTACGAAATCGGAATGTCACACCTCGGAATGAAAATTCTCTACAGTATTCTTAACGACGTACCGTATATCTGGTGCGAGCGGGTTTTTGCGCCGTGGCTCGATATGGAAGAGCTTATGATAGAAAAGAAAATTCCGCTTTTCGCGCTTGAAAGCGGAGAAGCAATTACGGACTTTGACTTTATCGGCTTTACGCTCCAGTATGAGCTTAGCTTTACCAACGTACTTAATATGCTTAAGCTCGCTGATATCCCCGTTAAAACTAAAGACAGGGAAAACCTCGGGCAGATTGTAGTTGCCGGAGGTCCCTGCGCGTGCAACCCCGAGCCGCTCGCGGATTTTGTTGATATTTTCTTTATCGGTGAGGGAGAGGAAGTAGATTTAGAGGTAATCGAGCTCTATAGGGAATGTAAGAAAAACAATAAATCAAAGTATGAATTTTTAAAGCTTGCTTCTAATATAAAAGGCGTTTATGTTCCTGCGCTTTATGACGTTGAGTATAATGACGATGGTACAATTAAATCCTTCACTCCGAATGATGGGGCTCCCGCGGTTGTTGAAAAGCGCCTTATGCTTGATATGGATAATAGCTATTATCCCGATAATTTTGTAGTTCCGAATATTGAAATTGTTCACGACAGGGCGGTCTCCGAAATTTTCAGAGGTTGTATAAGAGGGTGCAGATTCTGTCAGGCAGGATTTTTATACAGACCTGTCAGAGAAAAGTCGATTGACGTAATTAACGAGCAATGTCATAATATTTGCACAAATACAGGTTACGACGAGGTATCGCTGTCGTCGCTGAGCTCGTCCGACTATACTGAAATTGTCGGCTTGCTTACTAAGCTTAACGAATGGACTGTAAACGAAAAAGTAAGTATTTCGCTGCCGTCGCTCAGAGTTGACGGTTTCAGCGATGAAATTCTAAGCAAAATTAATACGGTACGAAAAAGCGGACTTACCTTTGCGCCCGAGGCAGGCACTCAGCGGCTCAGAGACGTTATCAACAAAAACGTGCTTGAGGACGAGCTTATGGAAACCTGCTCAAAGGCGTTTAACGCCGGCTGGACTAAGGTTAAGCTGTATTTTATGATAGGTCTTCCGACCGAAACCTACGAGGATGTTGAGGGTATTGCTCATCTTGCTCAGAAGGTTGTCGATACTTACTACCGCTGTGAAAACAAGCCTAAAGGCAAGGGCGTTACAGTTACTATTTCAACCGCCTCATTTGTACCTAAGCCGTTTACACCGTTCCAGTGGTTCGGTCAGAATACGCGTGAAACGCTTATGAACAAGCAGCTTCACCTTAAAGATACAATCACAACTAAGAAGATTAATTATAATTACCACGACGCCGATACCAGCTATATTGAGGCTGTTTTCGCAAGAGGCGACCGTAAATTATGTAAGGTGATGGAAAAAGCGCTTGAAAAAGGCTTCCATTTTGACGGCTGGAGCGATTGCTTCTCGCTTGAAAGCTGGCTTGAGCTTTTTGACGAGTGCGGAATAGATCCCGATTTCTACGCTTGCAGGCAGAGAGAATATGACGAAATTCTCCCGTGGGATTTCCTTGATTACGGCGTTACTAAGAAATTCCTGAAAAAAGAATGTGACAAAGCGTATCAGGATACGACAACACCGCATTGCAGGCTGAAATGCAGCGGCTGCGGCGCCGCAAAATACGGGGGAGGTGTGTGCTTTGAAGGACGTTAGAGTATGGTTCACTAAGGATAACGAATGTAAGTATATATCTCATCTTGATTTAAACCGCTGTATGCTTAGGGCTCTTCATAAGAGCCGAATCCCGATATGGCACACCGAGGGCTTTAATGTTCATCCGTACGCTACATTTCCGCTTCCGCTTTCGCTCGGATTCAAGGGTGAGCGCGAATGTATGGATATCAGGCTGATTGAGGAATATGATTTTGACGATATAAGGACAAATCTCAATAAAAGCCTGCCCGAAGGGTTAAGGGTATTTGACGTAACAATCCCTGAAATGAAGGCGAAGGAAATTACCTACGCGGTATTCAGAATTAAAATAACCTCCGACGAAATCCCCGGCGATAAGGTTTACGAGATTATGGACGAGCTTTTGAGTAAGGATAACGTTCTTGTTGAAAAAAAGACTAAGAAAAAAGGCGTTAAAGAAATTGACATAAAGCCGTATCTTAACAACTTTAAGCTCGAGAGAAACATCGGCGGAGCTATACTGAATATCACGCTTCCCGCCGGCAGCGTAACTAATATAAATCCGCTTTTAATTCAGAAAGCAGCTGAAAGATATTACGGCGCTGAGCTGTATTTTCAGGTAACAAAAACCGATATGCTAAATAAAAATTTAAAAAGTTTCAAATAAAACTTGATTTTTTTTGACACTTGCTATATAATAGTCAAGGTCGCTTTGCAGAGATGTCCGAGCTGGCCGAAGGAGCATGATTGGAAATCATGTGTACGGTGAACGCCGTACCGAGGGTTCGAATCCCTCTCTCTGCGCCATTAAAAATAAGGTACCTCAAATGGGGTACCTTATTTTTATTAGCACAAAAAAGAGAGAGGGATTCGAAAGGGCGTAAAGAAAACAGTCCGTCGGACTGTTTTTAGCCCGTAGCGCTGCAGAAACCTTTCCTATTAACGTGAACACAAGGTTCGAGATGGAAGTTCTCGCACAGATGAACATACTCTCTCTGCGTCAATTGCGCAGCAATTGAGAGAG
>CAJOFK010000049.1 GCA_905234015.1 uncultured Ruminococcus sp. | reverse complement strand
GATTTAATAACTATTTGCGGGCGGAAAGGTAATGGAGTAATTTATGGCGAAGCTCGAAAAAACATTGAGCGGAGATTTTGACGCTCTGCTGGAAAGAATAGAAAACGGAATCTTAAGCGGAAGCAGTACCGCGTCACTCGAGGATAAAAGCGATTTTACCGGCAGCAATTCACGCTGCAGCGTGCGCGTTTTTGAAAGATACAGCGCTACAGGTTCAAACAGGCTCAGCCTCAGCTTAACGCTGTTTCAGGACGAAACCGGTATTATTAAACTTTCCGCAATTACAGCGGGCGGCAGTAAGGGTATGCTTTTTAAGATAAACACCTTAGGTGAGGACGCTTTTCTCGATAAGCTCAGCGAGTTGATTTAAAAGAGAATAAATTATGTTAGACAGCAAGAAAAAGCCACTTGGGCAAATCAAAACCACCCGTTGAATGACGTGACCCCCAAAAGTTGGACTTAGTATTGAAAGCGTAGTAGTTTAACGACTACTGCGCTTTTTGTTATGCAGCTAGAAAATTAATCCTGTAGTTGACAGGACTTAACCAGCCAAGCTTTTGTTTGATTCTTTTTGTGTTGTAATAATAGATATATTTTTCAATTGCGTGTTTCAGTTCATCAAAGCTGTAGTAAACTTTACCGTAATACATTTCCTGTTTCATAATACCGAAGAAGTTCTCCATTATCGAGTTGTCGTGACAGTTTCCTTTACGTGACATACTTTGAAATATCTTGTTTTCCTTTAGCGTTTGAACATATGCCTTCATCTGATAAGCCCAACCTTGGTCAGAATGGAAGGTTCTTCGATATGGACAATCTTTTGTAATATCTATCGCTTCCTTTAATGCTTTCATAACATTTTCGGCTGATGGTCGTTGTGAAATACCGTAGCTAAGTATCTCGCTGTTACACATATCCATAAACGGATCCAAATACAACTTCTTGATTGCCATTTTGCCTTTTTCATCAACAGAATAATATTTGAATTCGGTTGTGTCTGTAGTTATCTTTTGATGTGGAATATTCGTATTGAATCTTCTGTTTATTCTGTTAGGTGCAACTTTACCGACTTTACCTTCTGCTTTTATGAGTAAAGGATGTTACTTGCAATCCGAGCTTTTGAACAATTCTCTGTACTTTCTTTTTATTAACATGGATATTACGGTTTGTCGTTAGTTCACCGTGAATTCTGCGATAACCATAGTCTTTGTTTTTCTTGCGTATATCAAGTATTTCCTGTTCAAGGGACTCATCAGGATTTTCTCTGTCAAATCGTTTTTGCCAATACATATATGTTGACTTTGGAAAGTTCAGCACGGCAAGCAAATCTTTTAATTTGAATGTTCCTCGGAGACTGTGGATTATCCGCGCTTGCCGTTCTTTGCCTCGTCCTCCAAACGCAGTCTCCTCAATTCTTTTAAATAGGCGTTCTCTATCCTCAATTTAAGATTTTCTTCTTCAAGCTGTCTCAGATACTCTGCGTCAGCTTTCTCTTTTTCTGTTTGCGGTAGTTGCTTTTCCTTTGGTTTAGCCATTTCTGGTCGCCGTCCTTTTCGTTTTGGACGTAACGCATCCGGTCCGGCTATCCGATAATCATTAACCCACTTTGTTATTATACAAGGATTAGTGATACCAACAGTTAACGCCATTTCCCGATACGACACTTCCGTTGTTAAATATAATTCTACCACATGTAGCTTAAATTCAAAAGAGTAGTTTTCCTTTTTTCTTGAGCGTTTTAAACTCTCATCTCCGAATTCTTTGTATACGGATACCCATCTCTGTATCGTCTTGTGATCCGGTATGCCATATTGTTTGGCTAAATATTTATAGCCTCCTTTACCTGATAAATACTCAAGCACTATCTTTTTCTTGATTTCATAACTGTATTTTACCATAAAAATACCGACCTCCGAAAGTTAGTTTTTGGTCTAACTTTCGGGGGTCGGGTCAGAACGGGTGGTTTTGATTATATAATTTTGATTTTTACTGTCACCGTTTTAGATAGTCGTTTATACTTCGAGTTGCCTTTTACGGCGATTTTTACTTTTATTGTGTAGGTTTTCTTTTTGTAATTGCCCTGTTTGATTCTGATTTCTCCATTTTTGTTAATTTTCAGGCGTTTTCTCAGTGTTTTTGAGGTTCCCTTAGTGATAAGCAAAATGCTGATTTTACCCTTGGCGTTTGTGACTTTAACAGGCTTGATTGTGCGGTTTTTTGTACTTAGCTTTTTAGCCTTTACAGTCTTTTGCTTTACGGTGATTTGAGCGGGATTATCCTTTTTGACTGTCTGAGTTTTTTGAGAAGAAACTGTTGTCGGCTCTGATGGGTCTGTGGCGGATTCATCCGTTGCAGATTTGGTCGTCTCTGTGGCGGGTTCAGCCGTCGTGGCTTCAGTCACTTCTGTAGTTGGCTCTGCCGTGGTAGGTTCAGTTACCTCGGTTGTGGGTTCAGCTGTTGCGGAATCGGTCACCTCGGTTGTCAGAGTTTCTGTCGGCTCTGTTGTAACAGGCTGAGTCGGCTCGGTCGTCGGAGCTTCTGTCGGCTCTGTTGTAACAGGTTGAGTCGGCTCGGTCGTCGGAGCTTCTGTCGGCTCTGTTGTAACAGGCTGAGTCGGCTCGGTCGTCGGAGCTTCTGTCGGCTCTGTTGTAACAGGCTGAGTCGGCTCGGTTGTCGGAGCTTCTGTCGGCTCTGTTGTAACCGGAGTTGTTGTTTCTGACTCTGTCGGTTTCCCGGTAACCGGTTCAGTTGTCACAGCGCCTGTAACAGTTTCGGTTGTTGTCGGTTCCACCATCTCAGTAACAGGCTGTGAGGTTGTTGCCGTAACAGATTCCGTACCATTCGTAACAGATTGTGAAGCAGTTGAAGCTTCCGAAGCGGCAGTAACAGTCTCGGTCGGCTCAGGTACTGAAGTCTGAGGAGCAGAAGTCGTCACTTCTTCGGTAGTGGGAGCTTCGGTCGTTGTAGGTGCTTCGGTAAGCGGTTCTGTGGCTGAAACATCGGCAAAGGGAATTTTCTTATAAGCAGCGTATTTTTGTGCATAAGTATCACTATAACCCAGAATTTGCTCTAACTTCGTATTATAAAAGGTATCGGCTCCAATCAGGGAAACGCTTCTCGGCAGGAAGAGAGATTTCAATTTAGGACAATTCGCAAGAGCGTTATCACGAAGCTTCGCAACACCCTCGGGGATATTAAACTCCTCCAGAGCGAGACAGTTAGTAAAACCGTTCTCGGGTACAATTGATACTCCGGCAGGGAAATTTACGCTTTTAAGCGAATAGCAGTATTTGAATGCACTTTTTCCCATAGAGGAAACTGCATCATACATCTTGAGGTTTTCAAGCGCGTAACAATATGCAAATGCCTCGATACCTATTGAAAGTGTTTTTTCCGGTATTTCGATACTTTGAATAGTTCTGCAGTAATAATACGCCTGAGGACCTATGCTTTCAACCTTATCGGGAATAGTCATTTCACCGATAGCGGAACATTTAAAGAATGCCGCGCGCGGAATTGACGTCATATTCGGAGACATTCTTACATTCTGAAGCGCAGTGCAGTTCGCAAAAGCAGCCTCGCCGAGCGTTGTTATACTGTCAGGCAGATTAACCGATATAAGATTAGTCTGACCCGCAAATGCCGATTCTGCGGTTGACGTTGTACCGTCCTTTAAAACAAGCTCATAATTCTCGGGCATTGGTCCGGAATATCCGATAACAATATTATTGAGATAAACCAATCCGTCCTGACCGTTAAACCATAGGGTGTTCAAAAATACGTCAGGGCCGATTTTCTCAAACTGTGCTTCGGATTCGACAGTCTCGAGATACATACAATCCGCAAACGAGTCGGCGGCAATGCTTTTAACGTTTTTCGGAATCACAATTTTTCTTAATGATTTACAGCATCTGAACACCTCGGTTTGCATCTCTTCGAGCGAATCAGGAAGTTCAACATCCGTAAGGACCGGGCACTCGTAAAAAGCACGCCACTGAAGGAGCTTTACGCCCTCGGGAATTGATATCTTTTTAAGATTCTTACATTGGTTGAAAACGAGCATACCAAGATTCTTAAGACTTTTCGGCAGTTTGATTTCGGTAACGTCGACGCCGCAGAACGCCCATTCTTCTATTGTTTCAATCCCTTCGGGGAGTTCAACAGAGGTAAGCGCGGAGCATCCCGAAAATGTTGAAGCTCCAATGGTGCGCAGACCTTCTCCGATTTTCACATTTGTCAGAGAATCACATTCGATAAACATGCCTCCGCCCATAGTTTCTATACCGTCGGGAATGACAACGTTATCTAAAACCGAACACTTCCGGAAGCAGTTATTTCCGATTGACTTTACTCCTTCATTGAGCTTTATGCTTTTAAGCTTTCTACATTCATTAAACGCCTGATTTCCGATTGTTTCCGCCGAGGTTTCGACAGTCTCAAGATTTGAACATCCCATGAACGCAGACTCTCCTATATATTTTACATTATCGGGGATGTCTATTTCCGTAAGCTTTGTATAAGCAAAGGAATTATTGCCTATTCTCTCAACTGACTCGGGAATATTGATTTCGGATATTCCCGCTCCGAAAAACGCCCAGTCGGCTATATTCTTTACTTTATCTCCGATTACGACCTCTAAGCTGTCGTTACCGCAGTAATTGAACAGCCTGCCATCCAATTCAGCGTCAATACAATTGTAGTAAAGCTTTTTAATATTCTTTACATTCTGGAATGAATACATTTGTAAGGTTGTAATTGTCTCGGGTAAAGTAACGGTTACCGCGTTGCTTTCGGAAATCATTGTCGACTCAAATTCCGTAACGGTATATCCGTCAACCTCAGAAGGAATAACAATATCTGTATCATGACCTAAATAGTAAGTAAGTTTAGCGGTATTATCCTTCTTTATATCATACGCAAAGTCTCCGCAAATACCGTCGGGGACATTCGTTCCCCCGGAAGTTACAGGCTGAGTCGACGTCGTACTGTTTCCGCCTGTTCCCGATTCCATTGCCGAAGTAATTTCCGTCGGATAAGTCGGAGTCACTTTCTTTGTTGTTTCAGCTGTTTCGGAAACTGATTGTGACGCTGTAGTCTCAGAAGAAGCCTGTGAGCTTGTCGCTTGAGCAGTCTGCGCCGCGGTCGAGGACTCGGATGCATCTGTTACAGACTGAGAAGCAGTCGAATTAGTTGAAGTTTCCTGCGTTGGCAAGACAGATGTTGTCGATTCGTTGTACTCGGCTAAAGGCTTTGAGGTTGTTTCTTCCGACGGCTCAGATAAAGTCTGTGAGGTCGAAGGTAAAGCGGCAGCGTCCTCAGTCCAGAAACCTACCTCCCACATTCCGGAAAGAGCAAGCTTCACAGGATAATAGCCCGTTATTTTTCCGTCAGTTCTTTTATAAATAATATCCGCAGTCCGGTCTCCGTTACTTCCGCAATTAAACACAATTCTATCGAAGCCGTCCTCGATTGTTGCTATATATATTTCTTCGTTATACTCGTTCACTCCCGCCTTCGTCATAGCAATTCCCGGCCACTCGGCGTTTCCAGCTGCCGGATTGTTGACGTTCCACGCGTAAACATTCACCTGTTTCCAGCCCTGATTATTAATGAACGCTACCGTTTTGTCGGATAGTGATGACAAATCCGCTATAACATTCGCATTAGTCGAAGGCGGCGCAGAGGTTGCTGCCGATGAAGTCGGTGCGGCACTTACGGTAGACGCTGTTTGAGACGGCTCGGTCGGCAGCGAGGTAATCGCCACAAACGGGAAATCCATTATTCCCGCCAGTCTCTCTATCTGAGAGCCTGCCTCTCCGTAAATCGTCGGTGAAGCGGTCATATTATCAAAAAGATGAATATTACACTGAGGAGTATTAATATCAAAATAAATTTCCTTAAGCGAGGGGCTGTCGGCGAACATATCGTTGAAAGTGTAAAACTCATTCACGCTAAGGTATATTTTTTCAAGCTTGGGGCATCCCTTAAAAGTTTCTGAGCCCAATCCCCTTTTTGCTGAAATTCTCAGCGAGGTTATCGGAGTACCGGAAAAAACTTCATTGCTGAGAGTGCCGACACTCTCCAGATTATCAATATTAGTTAGTTTTTCACATCCGTAAAAGGCTCTTGAATAAATTGAAGACGTCCACTCAGGGCGAAGCGTTACAGACTCAAGCGATGTACAATTCTCAAACGCAGATGAACCGATTATATAAGTATTATTACTCAGAACTATACTCTTAAGATTTATACAGTTCTTAAACATACTCGACGGAACGGTGTTTACACTATCGGGGAATGTAATATCGCTGATTTCTTTACCGTCTATTAAAAGAGTATACGGGTGCTTCATCGGAAGATAGCCGTCAGCTCCGCCCGGGCAGCGATTAACCAACGTCTCAAGGTCAGGGTAGTCGATTACCTCAACGTTATTCAAATTTTCAAAATTTTTGCCCTCGGATGTGAATGATACGGCATATTTGATTTTCCGAATATTATCGCAACCGGAAAACGCTCCGTATTTCAGTTTCTTTACACCCTCTTCAAACTCAATCTCGGTTATATTAAGATAATTTGAAAAGGTTTTATCTACCGACTCTACGGCGTATCCGTCAATCTTTGCGGGAATTACAACCTTTCCGCCGTCGCCGACATAGCCGGTAATATTTACAGTCAAGTCTCCGTTTTCGTCCTCATTAAAGGTATATTTGAACTCGGAGTTCTGCTGCTCCTGCGTGATATCAACATCGGAGTCATGAACAATAACCGTAAGAAGCACGGTAGCGTTAGCGTTAACTATAACTATGTACGCCGTGCCCGCGGAAACGCCTCTTACCCTTCCGCTTGAGTCTACTGTAGCTATCGAGGTATCAGTTGATTCAAATCGTGTCTGACCGCCCGGATTTGTAACGGTAAAGCCGATTTTCTTCATTCGCGTCTTATCAAGCTCAATAGTGTCGCTTTCGAGGTTGATTACAGTCTGAACCCCGGGAGGATTTGAGTTCATCTCAACGAAATCAAGTCCGTTTTTTCCGGCGTAAGAAGCGGCGGTTGAACCGTAATATCCGTAGATTGTCGGCGGATTTTCCGCTTTTACGAAATCCTCTTTACCGTCCTTGGTATATCCGAACGCATAGCTGTTTATAACTGTACTTTTGTTTAAAAAGTAAACCTTTTTAATATCGGAACAATTCACAAACGCCGCTTCACCGATTGTGCTCAAGGTTTCGGGCATTACAAGTTCCTCAAAGCCCGGACATCCCTTAAAAGCATAATCACTAATAGTGCGGATTTTTTCGGGGAGTGAAAAGTTTTCAAGCGAAGTACAATTCGCAAAGGCGCTGTTTTTGATTTCGGTAACAGTATCGGGAATCGCAATATTTTTAAGCGAGGTGCAGCCGCTGAAAACGGCAGTTCCTATAGACGTAAGCTTATTTGATAGCTTTACGGTTTCAAGCGATTCGCACAGAGCAAACGCATCTTTGCCGATAGCTGTAACGCTGTTCGGAATACCTGCGCTTTCAAGCGAAGTACATTTGTAAAATGCGTACTCGTCAATTGACGTCACCATACCGCCGATTTCAACGCTCTCAAGCGAGGTGCAGTATTGTAGGGTTTCTTTCTCGATTTTAGTAAGTCTCGAAGGAAACTTAAAGGTTTTAAGCAAATTACAGCCGCTGAAGCATCCTTCGCCGATAGAAGTTATTGTATCATATAAATAAATATCAATATCCGTAAGAGATCTACATCTTCTGAACGCATCTTTTCCGATCGAGCTGATATTATGGCTCAGCATTACGCTCTCAAGCGCGGAACAGTCTTCAAAAACACTATCGTCAATATTGCCGATATATCCGTCAATAACTACGGTTTTAAGATTTGCACATTCCTTAAAAGCGCCTTCATCTATAGAGCTGATATTCTCGGGCAAATCAAGGCTTTCAATAGCTGTATTTTCAAAAGCTTTTCTTCCGATAGCGGTTACGGTATCGGGAAGCTCAACCTTATCAAGCGCAAAACAACAGCTAAAGGTCTCTGAGGGCAGTCTCGTAAGACCGTCGGGAAATTTTACATTTTTCAAAACACTACAGTACTTAAATAGTCCGCCGCCTAAATTATTTCCTACGCTGTTCGGAATATCAATACTTTCGAGCGAGGTACACTCCGCAAACACTTCGTCGCCGAGTGTCTCAAGCCCCTCGTTTAAGGTAATGGAAGTAAGCCCGTGACAATCATCAAAGACTCTGTTGGCTATCTTTTTTACGCTTGAGGGAATAACTACATTTTTAATCTTGTAGCATCTTTTAAAAGCTTCCTCATCAATTAATGTGACCTTACTGCCGATTTCTATGCTTTTCAGTTCAGAACAGTTCTCAAAAGCAAATCTCGGTATTTCTCTTAGCTCCTTAGAAAGAGTTACACTCTCCAGATAAGAACAACTTCTGAAAGCTGCAATACCCATTGTAACAATTGTATCAGGCAAAGTCACAGATTTTATTTTTCGGTTATCTCTGATAAAATTATCGCCGATATTGCGCACAGGCAATCCGTCTATCTCGCTCGGAACTACGATTTCGGTATCTTCTCCGACGTATCCGAGCACGGTAACCGCGCCGTTTTCAACCGAGTACCTAAACCCGTTGTATTGCATATCCTCCGCGGAAACCGGCGGAATACAGCTTATTACCATCAGAACGGTTATAATAACTGCAATACTTTTTCTTAAGATTTTCATATTCACTCCTCCTTTATAACTTTATCGTACAATAACAATAAACTGCTTTGTAACATTATTATTTGTAACATTTATTGTAGCCGTGCCGCGGCTATTTGCGGATATCACTCCGTTTTCGTCTACCGAGGCGATTTCGGTATCTGACGAGGTGAACTCGGTTTTTCCGACAGGGAATTCTACAGTATATTTTATCTCGCAGCTTTCACCCTCGCCGAGCATCACAAAATATTTTTCAAGCTCGAGTACCGTGAGTACGGGAGCTTCCCCTATTCTTTCAAAGGTAAATCCGTTGTAGAATGCGTAATTCCATGCGGCGGTTTGCTCATAACCCCGTACGGTAAAGTTCCACAGTCTTACATCCGACGAATCGGTTGAATAATAACCGAAGCAGAGCTTGTCAAGACTATAGGTTCCTTTCGGAATAGTCACGGATTTAAGATTCAGGCAGTTGTAGAACGCCTCGCTCCTTACTGCTTTAAGGGATTCGGGAAGGTTAACCTCATTTAGTGAGGAACATCCGTAAAACGCGCTGTTTCCGATAGTCTCCAATCCTTCGGGCAGAGTAAGCGATTCGAGCGCCGTGCATCCGCTGAATGCATAATCGTAAATACTTCTGAGTGTTCCCGGAAGCTCAATTTTTTTCAAGGCGGTACAACCCTGAAATGCATGGCTGTTTATGAATGTTACTCCTTCTCCTACAATAAGCTCTTCGAGGTTTTTACAATTTAAGAACGTGTATGCAGACGAGAAAATATTTGTGTACTCATAATCCGCATTAAGATATACGATTTTCAGATTATCGCAGCTCTGAAAACCGGACGGTCCGATTTTCACGACAGATTCGGGTATTGTGACGCTTGTCAGGCTGTCGCAGTTTTTGAACGCGTTTGCATCTATACGGGAAATGTTCTTTAAATCTATCGATTCAAGCGACTTACATCCTTCAAACGCGCTTTCTCCTATTATTTCTATCCCTTCCGACATTTTCACCGTAGTAAGATCCGCCTTACTCTTGAATGCTTTTTCTTCGATTACGGTAACGGTATCGGGAATCACAACCTCAGTTACGGTACAGTACCACGGGATAAAACCGCTGCCGAGTTCTCTTACCGTATATCCGTCGATTGTTTCAGGGATAACAAGTTTTTCGTCTTCCGTTCTGCATTCGGTGATTTTTATTTCGGTATCTGAGATAAGCTCATATTTAAAAATAGGCATTTGGGGCTTTGTTGCCTCAGTAGTTTCATCGGCGGTGGGTTCGTCATATGCTTCGGAAGCCTCGGTTGTATTGACGGTTGAGCTCGAACCCTGTGCGGAGCTTGAGATTTCCGTCTCCGAAGTAACCGCAGTCGAGGATGTAACCTCTGTCGGTTCCCGATTTGTTTCAATCGGTTTAACAGACGGCTTATCGGTCTCCGGCCGGACAGGCAGTGCGGTTGACGCCGCTTTCGTTGTCTCAACTGTTGCCCTCGGATTTGTTATCGGCTGAGTTGTTTCAGCCGATGGTTTCGGAACTGTTGGCTTTGAAACCGTTGTCGGCTTAATTGTTTCAACAACCTTAGGCTTTGTCGGCTTAGGCTGGATTACCGGCGGTTTTTTTGCATCCGCTTCAGTAGGCTTTTCGGTAGTTTTCTCGACTTCGGTCTCCTGTTTTGTATCAACGGGCTCAGTATGATTTTCGTTTACGTTTATTTCGTCAGGATGGAATCCATAGGGCTCTTCCGCCTGATCCTGCGGTTCTGTTTCAATTTTATAATTTTTCTCATTTTTTTCACGAGCTTTTTTTTCGTGCTTCGTTTTGTTAGAAGATTTTTTATTTAATTTATTATAGTCATTGTTATTTGATGTTTGTTGATCAAGCTCAGAAGGCAGCTGACGAGTAGTCGATTCCGTAACTTCTACATAATTAATTTTACCGGAGAGTATACTGCTGAACATTTTTCCGGTTTCGTTTAAAAACTGACGTACTGCGCGCGGATTCATCCCCGCAGCCACACTCAGAATCACCATAAAGCAAAGGGTTGCTCCAGTTATCGTAGCGACGTTTTTACGTCGTTTCTTTTCATAAGCGGAAATAATCTGACTTGCTTGAACGTCAAAAGTTATTCCCTGATATTCATTCTGAATCAAAGTTTTCAGGTCGGTCATCGTAAGTCCTCCTTCAAGTATTCCTTGAGCTGTTCCTTAGCCTTCCTTATTCGATAAGCAACAGTTGTACGCGGGATTTTCAGCATTTTGGAAATTTCAGCCTGGTTGAAGTTCTGATAATAAAAGAGAATTACAACCTCTCTGAGTTCAGGGCTCAGCTTTGCAATTGCGTCGCTTAAGCTTAGCTTAATGTCGGTGTCGCCGTCGCTCTTTGAGGATTGAGGGAAATTATCCGAAGGAATTTCTACGCGGGTTTTTCCTCTTAGTTTATCGCGGCAAACATTAATTGTAACGCTCGTAATCCATGCCTTTACTTTTTCTTCGTTTTTTAGACTGGAAAGCTTTTTCAATACTCTGATAAAAGTTTCCTGAGCGGCATCTTCTGCAAGTTGATAATCCCTGAGATACATAACACATATCCCAAAGACAGCGTCCTTATGTTCGCTGTATATTTTTTCAAACTGTTTTTCTTTCTTCGGTCTCATAACTGTTTCCAATTCCAATACTTGAGTTAACTCTATAAATATAGACGAGACAAACGAGAAAACTTATACCTAAATTATAACATTTTTTTATAATTTTTCAATTTTTTCATGCACATGCTGTAATCAGCATTAAAAAACCTCAAAAAAATTAATTGTTTGTTGTTTTTTATTCCCACCGTCCAACCTCTTATCTAATTATTATTCTAAATTAGAAATAAAATAAGCAGATTACTAAAAATGATAGTAATCTGCTTTTTGAAAATCTGCTGTGTGTTCAATGATTTCTATGTTTTTTGATAATAAAGTTGATAGTAATCTTTGAATATATATTTGACTATAGATTGATTATAATTTTCGACTTACAGTTAAGCCCTTCGGGCTTAGAACCGGCGGCTTCATCATCTATGCGAGGGCTTCCGTTTCGCCTATTGGGACGTGTGATTCAGGTCACCGTTCATAAACGCTCCTCCCTAAAAATGCTTCCCCGAAGCATTTTCTTAACGGTCGGCTTCAAGAGGCCGCTTTGATTCAATTATTCAAACTGAATAAAAGGGACAGTCTAATGACTGTCCCTTTTATTTGGTCCGAGTGACTGGAGTCGAACCAGCGGCCTCTTGAACCCCATTCTTATCCCGATTTTGGGAAATATAGAAAGTGTGAAAATATAGATGGTATCGAAGGTTAATGGCATTATTTCTTTTCTTATTCTTCCATAATAAACGGGTGTATTATTCTCTAATTCTACTATTTTTTTGACCTATTTTATTAATAATAAGCCTGAAATCAGGTGTTTTAAGTCGAAAAAACATCCATTTTTTGTTTACAAAATATCTGTCTTCCCGTCCGCCATCCCTTGCATTTATTACAATCTTTTATTCATTCCTACTTGACTATTTTTTAAATAGAGGTACAATATACATTAGAAGGTTGATATTATGTCAACTGTAGATTTAAACAATAGAATTTGCCCGTAAATGAAAACGAAAGCTATCGAACTGAGATAACTTATCATTTTGAGGTTTTATATCCACTATGGCAACTACATTTTTTACGACAGCAAATCCACGCTTGGTGAAGTTTATACCAAGACTATTAGACTATTAAAGTTAATGGCGCTATAGGCGCTTCCGACGTTTCTTCAGTAGCTCGAGCAAACGCTCCGTTTATTATGAGAAATACTTATGACAGTGCAGAGTATGTTCCTTATGACAGCTTTACTAATAAGTATATGGTTAACGCATACTTTACCAGAGTTCCGCATCCATATAAGATAATTGTGGTTAATGGTTCAAACTACACAATAAAGACAGGTTAATTTGAAAATAAAAAATGTCAGGAGGTTGACTATGAAATTGGAATTAATGTCCGAAAACAAGTTATATACGATTAAAATCAGCGGTAGAATTGACACGCTCACAGCGCCCGAACTGCAAACTGAGTTTGAAAAGATTGAAGCTGACGCCGATAAGGTTGTTTTCGATATGACTGAGACGGAATATATCTCTTCCGCAGGTATGCGAGTAATTGTCGCTGTTCACAGAGCGATGTCATCAAAGAAAGGGCTCGTGCTCAAAGGTCTCACAAAAAACGTCAGAACTATTATCAATCTGACAGGTTTTAATAAGGTTTTGAATATTGAGGAGTAAGCCATGAAGAGAGTTATATTGCTTGTATCGGCCCTGTTTGCGGCTCTATCCCTTTCCTTTGCGCAGGATGTTTCCCGCAGCGAGGCCCTGCAGTATGCCA
>CAJOFK010000048.1 GCA_905234015.1 uncultured Ruminococcus sp. | reverse complement strand
CCTTATAATTGATACAAGCACCCTCCTGCGCGAGATGAGAAATCTTAAGAAGGACGGTATTATTGATTATAAAGGGAAGAGGGTAAAAGTATTAAAACCCGATGAGGTAATTAAGCACTCGGAGTTCAGGAGGATAAAAGACGAAGAAAAAAATACCGAATTTTTTACAATAAAGTAATAAAACAGGGACGCACTTTGATGCGTCCCTGTTTTCTGTATATCGTTATATACGGTTTTTATATTATGAAACTGCGCCGTAGGGTTTTCCCGCGTTACCTGAACCGTCCATCATCGCGGTGAATTTCTGGATGCAGGTTGCGTCCTTAATATCAATTCTGTTGTTTTGGTTAACGTCGGCAAGCTTTTCAGCATTTTCGGAAAGCTCCGCGAGTGAGGCGAGAGCCTTCTGAATAAGAGTTGCGTCCTTGATATTTACTTTATTATCCTCGTTAGCATCGCCGATAAGCCCATTAATTGTCTGAGTAGCAGTTTGTGAGGGAGCCTCGGTATTCGCTTCGGTAGGAGCGGATGTAGCTGCCTGCGTAGGTGCCTCGGTAGGAGCCTCGGTAGGCTTCGGCTTTACGGGGTTATAGACCTCAAAGGTGTTGCCGGCTTTAAAAATCTTAGTTTTTCCCTCAAGCGGAAGTCCCGGCTCCTTGTTGGCAGGGTAGCGGTTCGGGGTAGTTTCGCTGTCGCTTTCGGTAAAGATTATATTACCGTCGGAGAGTGTTTCGGGAATATCAAGTACATAATAGCCCGTTGAGCTGTCCTTTTTCATAGCTTGACCCGGCCATTTTCCGTTATTATCAGCGCCCGAATAGATGTAAGCGTATACGCTCTTCCAGTTGTAGCTTGAGTTATCGAAGTAAACGCGCTGCTTAGCGTTCGGGTCTTCCTTAGTGTAGGTGTAGGTTGCAGGTGAGCTCCATTCGGTGCCGTCATATGCCTTTACGCTGATTTTTGTTGATTCGCCGTAATCAACGTTCTGACCGATTGTAATAACCTGACCGTTTTTGTAGGAGGTATACTCGCCGCCGTCAATAGAATACTGAGCGGAGGTTGCGTTTTCAAAGCTGAGAGTTACCTTCATTGTATCGGTGTTGTAGGAGGTGGAGGCAGTCGCCGAAGCGGAGGGGCCTGCGGGCGCTGTGCTGTAGAATACCGCGATACCTGTGCTGCCGAGAGAACCTGTCATTGTAGTGCTTGTAACAGTCCATTTGCTTCCGGAAACCTCGTCGGTATATGTGCCGGGCTTTACGAGACCGTCGGCATTCGGAACGGTTTTAGTTCCGCTTGAGCCGTTTGCGGATGCGATAACCGCGCCGCCCTGACGGCATACAACGTCGCAGCCGTCGCCTGTGGTATAGCTTTGCTTTCTTCCTACCATAGCGTTCTTAAAGTGGTTTACCGCGGCAACTTCCTTAGACTTATAGTGTGTGCTGCCCTTATTGCCGGCGTAGATGCTTTCTCTGTCGGTTGAATTAGGTCTTGAGAGGTAAAGCGCCTGAGCGTCTCCTCTTGAAGCGAGTATCGCGTATGAACGGTCGATAACTTTCTGATCTAAATTCTTAGTCCAGCCCTCGTTGCCGTTGTTTGAGAAGGTATCGTGAGTTTCCGCCATATATACGAGCTTAGCCGCGTCAACGCCTTTTTTAGACCAGTGACCGACGTTTGTTACGACCTTTTTATCTCTCATACCGCCGGTAAGCTCACCGCTGTAGTAGCAGTCGTTTACGCCGATATATTTAGTGTATTCCTTCATAACCTCCGCAGCGTTTCCGCCGGGATTATCGAGGATTTCGCCGTATGACCAGAGTCCGACGTCCTTAACCATCTTAAAGAAATTGTCGCCCTCGGCAGGTGTGCCGATATGCTTAGCGGCGTCAAAGCGGAAGCCCGATACGCCGATGCTTTTTAAATCGTTTAAGTATTTTTTAACAACGCTCTGAACGTAGCTGTCCTCGGTTTTAAGGTCAGCGTAATCGCCAACATTATATTTAGTAAGCTGATTACGGTTGTTCCAGTCGTTTACCTTGCCGTTATTATGCCAGTATTTGCCGTCCTTTAAGTCGTCCTGAATTTTACCGTGGTCGCCTGTAAGGTGGTTGGCTACGATATCAACAACTACCTTGATTCCGTATTTCTTAGCTTCCGTACAGAGCGACTGAAGCTCTGAGCGGTTGCCGAGGTCGTTGTAGTTGACATAAAAGCCGCACGGCTGATACAGCCAGTACCATTTACCGGAGGTATCTCCGGGCTGAGCGGGGGAGGTCTGTACCGCGGTAAAGCCGGCTTCGGCTATGCTTTTAAGTTCATTTTTAATATCGTTGTACTTCCAGTTAAAGCAGTGAAGGATATTTCCGTCATCAATTTTACCGGGAAGTCCGTAATCCGCGCCGGCAGTATTTTTTGACGTATCGGCGGCGGAGGTCTGAATCGCGCCGAACGCGAAGCAGGAGATTAAAATGCTTATGCAGAGCACTAATCCCGTAATCCTTTTTCTCATTTTTCTCAACTCCTAAAATTTACCTGATAAACAGAAATTGTCTACATTAACATTGTACCAAAATGCAGGAATAAATTCAATCTGCGTATTGCACACAATTGGGCGAGCAATATCAACACTCTTATGTTAAAAACGCTCACCGCGCTTTAATTAAGCGCAAAAAGTCTCCCGGTATATACTTCTTGTCGGGGGAGAATTTCGGTTTGTTTTCAGTTAAAATTCAGCTCGTATAAATCAAACAGGGGAATGTTGACTTTATTTCTTTTTAAGTCCTTTGTACCTGCATAGGTGAATCCGGATTTTATATACAGGCGCTCTGCCGGAGTATTGCCCGGGACTAAATCAAGTCTCAGCGCCCTGTAACCTCCGCGCTGTGCTAAGGAGATACATTCCTCCATAATAAAGCTTCCGACTCCGCTTTTTAAGCTTCCGGGCTTTACCGCAAGAAGATGAACGCAGAGATATTCACCGCTGCGCAGGCTTTCGTTCCAATCTCCCGCGTCGTAATCGCCCTCGGGGTCCTCGCTTAAAACAACGGCTCCGAGGATATCCTCCTTATCGTCTATGCATATATACAGCTCTCCCTGAGCAGCAGCGGTTATAATTCCATCTTCGCTCGGGCGGTCGCTGTCCCACAGCGGATAGTTTATATGAGACTGCAAATAGCTTACAACCTCATTATAAAAATCCATAACCGCAGGTATTCTTTTTTCTTCACATTTTATAAGCTTCATAATCGTTTTCTGTAATATATAAATTAAGTTATGAGTCGGTTTCTTTATTATCCGTTTCTTCCTGTTCTTTCTTCTTAAGGTTTCTGAGTCTGTTTTCTTCCTGGATCCTCGTAATCTCGGCTTTTCTTTTTTCGTATGCTTTAACCTGAATTTTAGCAATTATAATCCTTACCGTAAAGAACAGCATAACGAGTGCGATTGCGCCGGATAAAATCAGAATCAGAAATGTTATTATACCTATCTGAGAAATCTTATAATTCTTTCCGTCATTACTCCAAAGCTTTATTTCCTTTTTATCGCCGACTTTTTGAGTAGGGTACGCTTCGGTGTTTTTGGTTGTATACTTTTTACCGTTTATTTTATATTCCCACGTCAGCTCGTGATATGTTTCGCTGTAGGTATAGGTCGCGTGATACCTGTTATCGTTAGGCTTTACGTCATCGTCGTAATATTCCGATTTGATTTTCTCAAATTCCCTGACGTTAACAAGTGTAGCGGTGACGGTTTCCTTGTATTTAGCCGTATAATAATCTATTCCTACCGCGAAGAAAAAGGCGAAAACTCCCGCCGCAATCAGCAGTACGGCTATAGCGGCTATAAGAAACGAATTGTTATTTTTAGGATGAAGATAGCTCTTATTGTTTTTCATCCATTTCGGCTTTGGTTTTGTTTTTACTTTACTCATAATTCAACCTCCGCATTTGATTTATCTTGGCTTCAGGTTTATAACGCTGAGCCGCCGCAGCTCGGCGGCGGCTGCTTTTTCGTTACTTTTTAACTGTTACCTTAATTTTCTTAAAGATACCGTTCTGAGCGTAGATATAGATATAGCAGGTACCTTTCTTTTTAGCGGTAATCTTGCCGTTTTTGTTGACCTTCGCAATCTTTGTGTTGCTTGATTCATAACTTAGCTTGCGGTGTACCTTAACCTTAATCTTCTTGCTCTGAGGTACAGCCTTTGCCTTGAGCTTAAAGGTTTGGTCTTTCTTTTGAAGCTTAACCTTATCTTTCTTCGCGGCGGTGGTAATCTTACCGAAGTTGCCGTTCTTGCTGCCCTTAGTGCAGATATGCAGGGTTTTACAAATCGAAATCAGCTTATCGTTCTTATCAAACGCCGCGATAATGTACTTGTAATAGGTGCCCTTTTTGAGCTTGTTATGAACGAATGAGGTTTTCTTTACGACGGCAATTTGCTTATAGCGGAACTTCTTACCGCATTTGTTGCCGTAGATTATATAGTTCTTCGCTCCTTTAACCTTATTCCATTTAAGGGTTATGGAGTTGGATTTTACATTTGCCTGACGTGACGAGAGAGTAATATATTTACTTCCCTTGACGTCCTTATCGTCCTTAAGCGCTTTAATCTTTTTATCTACCGCGGCTTTATTTTCGCCCTTATCGGGAGCAGCTGTCGCGGGCTGAGTTGAAGCCTGCTCGGTAGTAGGCTCAGCCGTAGTCGGCTCGGTAGTCGGCGGTGCAGTTGAAGGTTCTTCCGTCGGCTTTGAGGTAGTCGGCTCCGTAGCCTCCGTAGAAGGAGCTGCGGTAGAAGGTTCGGTAGTCACCTCAGCCGTAGTCGCCTCGGTAGTCGGCTGTGCCGCAGTCGCTTCAGAAGTAGGCTCGGCTATAGTCGGCTGTGAAGGTTCGGTTGTAGGCTCGGCTGTAGTAGGTTCGGTTGCAGGCAATGTTGTAGGAACTTCTGTGGGAAGGTCAATCCATAAAGCCATGAGCTCGGTGTTGCCGGTAATTGTTATCTTGGTACCGGGCTTGCCCTGCTCCCATCCGTTAAATCTCTTGCCCTCGGGAGCAGTAAAGCTGCAGCCCGGAAGCTCGAACGTATCGCCGTGCTTAGCTTTAACGCTGTCTATCGCACCTGAACCGCCGTTTGAGTTAAACGTTATTTCGTACTCATTAACAGTCCATTTTGCGTAAAGTAAAGTGTTCTCCGTTATTCCCGTGGTGAAGTCGAAGGGATACTGAAGCTCTTTGTCAGTAAACCAGCCGCCGAAGGTATAGCCTGTTTCGGTCGGTTTATCGGGCTCAACGGCATTCTCAAGATACTTAACAGACTGCGTCTCAACTTCTTTTCCGTAACCGTTTGAGTTAAAGTATACGTTGTATTCTCTCTTAGTCCATTTAGCGTAGAGGGTAAGGTCTCCGGTAACCCTTGTGTCAAAGTCATAGGGGGTTTCAAGACCTTCGTCGATATACCATCCGCTGAAAATATAACCTCTTTCAAGCTGTCCCGCCGGAACCTCGACTTTACCGCCGCGCTTAACCTTTTGCGGGTCGGGAGTAATACCGTGACCGTTAGATATAAAGGCGACGTCATAAACGGGAGCGACCTCTATCGTTATCTTAGATGTATTATTGTTTAAGTCCTCGCCGAATTCGGGTTCGGAAACGTAGAGCTTACTGCTCAGCTCAACTTCGCCGTCCGCCGAGTAAGCGCAGTCGTTTTCGCTTACTGCTTCGAAGGATTCAATATTATCGCCGATGATGAGATTTCCTGTGCACTTGATTGCGTTTGAATCAATACTCTTAACATTTATATTACCTGAGCTGAAGGTAATGTTTTTCGAGTATATACCGTTTACTACGCCCTTGATTGTAAAGTCGCCGTTCAGGGTAAGCGAGCTGTTATCCGCAAAGATACCGTACGAGGAGTCGTCTCCGGTTGACTGATAACTTCCTTCAATATTCAGATCGATATCCTGCGCGTAAATCTGAGAGGTCAATTCGTTTGAATCAGTATAGTAGTCGGTTATTTCGGGATTGTTGAGAGTAAGGGTATTAGTTTCCGGATCGTAGCTTGCTTTTCCGTCGCCGAGGATATCCCTGTGGTTTCCGTAGGTTACCTGCTTTGAGCCTAACCATATGTTATAGGCAAGGGTATTTTCAATCACCGCTGATGATACTCTCTCGTTATTTGAATTGTATATTCTGTAGCAGGAGTCGGACGAGTCGTATTCTGCCGAGCCGTTTTCGGGGGTTGTTACCTTCATATCGCTCGATAAAACTATGCCGTTTTTAGCATAAATTGCTTTTCCGCTTCCTGAGACGGTGAGTTTTTCAACATCGTTTTTCACGTTAAGGGTATCGTTGGTTAAGAGTCCTTCTCTGTAATTTCCGGATAGCTTTATATTACCGGATTCAAGATTAATATTTCCGGTTGCGTAAATTCCGTACATATCTCCGTGAATGTTGAAGTCGCCGTCGAGCGTCAGCGAGCCGTTATCTACGCAGACGCCGTAATTATGATAAAATTCTCCGATTAAATTAGCTTTACCCTTGATTGTAAGGTTCATACCGTTGGCGTAGAGTAAGCAGGGATCATCAAATGCTCTTTCGTGGTAGCCGTCGCCTATATTGGGGTTGTTGAGAGTGAGGGTATGAGTTTCGGGGTCGTATTTAGCGCTTCCTCCGTCGCCGAGAATATCGTTCTTATTTTTCAGGGTTGCGCGGGTATCGCCTAACCAGAGGTCGTATGCTATGGTGTTTACGAGCTTGACGTGATCTGCCGGGAACCAGGGTGATTGCGTATAGATGTAGTAGTTATCGTATTCACATACGATTTGAGGATCTTCGGGCGCTAATATATTGTGCTTTGAGCCGAAATCAAAACCTGTTTTTGCTTTTAACGCATTATAACATCCGTACGCGTCAAGCTCTTCGGCGCCGTTTGTTACCGTGATTTTGCCCTTTTCGGCGTAAGCGCCTATACCGAAAACCTCGTCTTCCATACTGGATTTAGTTCCTTGAACCCTGACTGTGCCGGAGTTGATGGTGATGCTGTCGCTTAAGCATCCGTATAGTATTCCGGTAAAGCTGAATTCACCGCTGAGGGTAAGGCTGCCGTTTTTTGCGCAGATTCCGTATTGGCAGTTTCCGTCAGGCATTTTATAGCTGCCTTCTACGGTGAGGTCTATGCCGGAAGAGTAAATTCTGTAATCGTCGGTATCGTCATCGTGTTTTTTATAGTTTGAGCTGATTGTCGGGTCGGAAAGCGTGAGTGTACCTGTTTCGGGGTCGTACTGCGCTTTTCCGCCGTCGCCGAGAATATCCTTTTTATTCGCTGAGTTTACGCGCGTTGAGCCGAGCCAAAGGTTATACTGCTCAGCCGGCGCTTCGCCTACGAGAAGCTGAAACTCGGAGAGCTGGAAGGTTTTACCCTCGCTTACTCTGTTAATGGTAAAGCGGAAGTGCGAGAATGTTGCGAGGGAGGGATTTGTCAGCCTGAAGGTGTATGGCTTGAAGTTTTCGGACTTAAGAGTGTAGTTGTCGCTTACGTTGGTGAGAGTTGTCCAGCTTGTGCCGTCGTTGCTTCCCTCGAGCGTCCACGAAACGGGATTGCGTCCCGGATTGGTTTCCGTATCGTTAGCTGTGATGAGAGTATATCCGTGAACGTTTACCTTATCCTCGGTTTTGAATGTCATTGAGAAGGGGAAAGAGGTGTTTGATACGCACCACTTTGTTGAGGTATCGTAATCCACAAGGTTTGAGGCGCCCTCGTTTTCGTTTCCGGCTTCTGATGTACCGTTTTTGCTTTCGGTGTAAAGCTGCGCGTCGGACCTGGTTATTGTAACCTTATCGTCGGGCATTGTGAGAACGAGATCGGAGCCTGACTGATAAAGCTTTCCGTCGCTTGAGGTGTAGAGGGTTGAGTTATCGGGAGCGGTAAGATTAATTACTTCTTTTTCAGCCGCGTAAATAGTTCCCTCGTAAACTAATCCTGTCGAACCGCTGAGAGTCATTCCCTCGGCATTAACCTTATACGCAAGCTTACCCTTGTTTGTCCACGGACGGCCGCTGCCGCCTGTTTTATAACGGTCTGTATAATAGACGTTGGTTAATAATATCGGGTCAGATGAACCCTGACCTACGGGGTGTCCGCAGTCGCTTATATCAAAACAGTTTATAAGCTCAGCCGAGGAGCCCGCGTCGCTCCAGCCCCAGAAGGTTCCCGCATGACCGACAGCGATTATATCGCCCTTGAATACGCAGTTTTTAAGGGTAGTTTTGCCCTTTGAACCGCCGTGACCTACGAAGCCGCCGCAATAGCCGTTCGCCCATATGTCAGCTGATACAACGCAGTTTTCAATAAGGTTTTCGCCGCCGGAAACTGCGCCGACAAGACCTGAGTTGTGGCGTGTTCTTGAAACTACCTCGCCGTCTGTTTTGAGGTTTTTAATTGTCGCGCCGTTGATGTTTGAGAACGGAGCGCAGCAATACGTTCCCGATCTGAGGTTTAAGGTGAGGGTGTTATTGTCGCCGTCAAAAGTACCGCTGAAGCAGGTGAATTTAGTTCCGAATACGGTCGATACGGAGAAGCTGTTTTTCAGCTTATAATAATAGCCTGCTGTAGTTCCTCCGCAGGAAATGTAGCTTGAAAGCCTGTTCCATTCATCCTCGTTATTAATGAGGAAGGGACTTTCGTCGCTGCCTTCGCCCTCAAGCTCGGGGTCTACGGGAGGATCGGTGGGACCTACGGTTTCCTCGGGAACTGTAGTTTCGGTAGAAGCTTCGGTGGGAGGCTCGGTAGGAGCGACATACGTGCTGCCCCTGAGAATTGTTCTTTTGCAGAAATTTCCGTTTCCGTCGTCAAGGAAGTAATGGTCTGAGAAGGAGCTTTTCTGACTGCCCTCGGGCTCGGCTATAACAACCTTATCCCCGAGTATAATATCCTTAGCGAATACTGAGGAGTTTGTGCCCGTTATATCGAGGGTGTTTACTTCGTTATTAACGGTCAGGTTTCCGTCGGGTACGTTAATGCCCCACCATGAGCCGCCTCCTCCTGTCGCTTTAAGCGAGCCGGAATTAATCGTAATTCCGTAATTGGCGTAAGCGGCGTAGGAATTGCCGGGGATTGTAAAATCTCCGTCAAAGGTCAGATTGTTAAACGCGTAAACACCGATATCGGCTTCAGCTTCATTCATACTGTAGCTGCCCTTTAAGTTAAGATCCGATTGCGAGAAAATCTTATAGGTTATGCTGTTGTTTTCGTAAACTCCGGGTATAACCGAGTTGTTGAGCGTCAGCGTGTTTGTTGCAGTATCAAATGAAGCGCTTCCTCCGTCTGAGAGGATATCATTCTTATTTACTTTAGTTACCTGCGTTGAGCCGAGATAAACGTTGTAGGTAACAGTTGACTTAATAACTATATGCGGAATTAAATCTCCATTTTTCTCGGTTATCGTATAAAGCTCCCAGTCCTCGATATAGCTTAAGGAGGGATTTGTTATATCTTCTAATTCAAGCTCGTCGCCGAAATCCATTTCTTTCGAGAGGAAGGAATAATACTTACCCTTTAAATCAACCTTTGTAATATCGTTGTCAATTATCAATTTACCGCCGGAGGTGTAAAGCGCCGAGTAACCGTCATATTATTATACATTAATGATTGATAAACAACATATGTGTATATTATAATTATAAAAGAATTTAAAGCAAAAATCAATATTAATCAATATTAAAATAAAAAACGGCTTCACTCCTACGGAAGCTCCGAAGGATTTAGAAACACGCAGAGAGGATACCGATAACGGCAGTATCTTCTATCTTAATGAGGAAACTCAGGAGAAATATACCGTCTTTTATCTTCACGGCGGAGCTTATTTCCACGATTTTTCTAATTTCTCCGTGGGTTGATATTGGAATGTCAAATCCCGATATAGAGATTTATGAGGAAAAAGACCCGTGGCTTTTTAAGAAATCGCTGAGCGTATGCTCAAAGTATTGGGCGGACGGTCTTGACCTGCACGATCCGCGCATAAGCCCTATATACGGAGATTTTTCCGGTATCAAAAACGTGACTGTATTTACAGGCACAAATGAGATTCTTTATCCCGATACGATGAAGTTCTGGAATATGCTTGATAAAAGTGATACAAACGAGCTTATCGTCGCCGAGGAGATGCTTTACGTTTATCCTCTTATGCCGATTCCTGAAGCGATTCCCGCTTGTAATAAAATCTATCAGAAGATTTTGAGAGCTTATTAACTTTAATACGCGGGGCAGGGGAGTTATTCATTAATACTAACGCTATTCCTACTTTCTGTTCTTTCTGAAAATCTCCGCTTGGAAATAAATTCGAGCGGAGATTTTTTGCGTATTATAATACGGCTAATTTTTTTAAAAGCAGCTTTGCCGCTTTTGAGAAGTAGGCGTATTTTTTTGTTACTATATAGTTTTCGGTTTTCAGGTCGGTAATAAGCGGAACAAACTTTAAGTTTCTGCCTTCCGTGTGTATCATATTTTCAAAACCGAGGGCATAACAGATTCCTTTTTCGACCAGATACGCCGCGTTATTAATAAGGTCGAACGTACCCGCAATTTTCTGTTTTTTCGGGTCGGGCATAAACATATTTCGCTGCATCATCATATAGCTCTGCGGAATAATAAGCGGAAACTCGGTTATCTCATCTGCTTTTAGCCATTCTTTTTTCGCCGTTTCACTGTCAGCGGGTACAAGCAAGCCCCATCTGTCGTGGTGATTAAGCGGATAATAATCGTACTTGTCCTGATTATCCGCGCCGAGCATAAGCCCGATATCTAAAAGTCCCTTGTCGAGCCTTTCGAGAATCGTCTGAGCGTTTCCGCTGTAAAGATGAAAACGAATATTCGGATGCTCAAGGTGTATTTCTTTAAAAACAGAGCTTATATATTCCATAACGTATGTCTCAACACAACCGAAATAAATATCTCCGGAAACCTCGCCTTCGCTTATTGAAAGTTCATTTTCGACCTTGTTCATAAGCTCCATAAGCTCCCTTGCTCTCGCTCGGAATAAAACCCCGTCATCTGTGAGCAGGGTGTTTTTGTTTGTGCGGATAAAAAGCTTCATCCCGAGCTGTTTTTCAAGTGAAGCAATCTGGGAGGAAAGAGTGGGCTGGCTTATATGCAGCTCAGCCGCAGCGCGCGTCATATTCTGCTCCCTCGCAACAACAAGAAAATAATGGACTAAACGCATATCTAACATAAAATCATCCCCTTGATTTACTTGTTTTATTATAGCTGATTATTATAGAATTTGCAATAGTTTTTATCTATTGCAACCATAAAAAATAAGTATTTTACAAATATCGGCATTGTAGTTAAAATATTAACAATGAAGGCAGGTGTTGGCTTTTGACTAAAGTAAAAGAAAAGAATTTTGAGTGCGAGCTTCGCGACTGCGGTTTCTCCGTAAAACAGGCGACGGAGTACCTTGAGCTTGTTGAATCAGGCGAAATCGAAGAGAGAATTGCCGTATTGAAGCGCAGACGCAACGAGGCGCTCACAGCTATTCACATTGCCTCAAAACAAATAGATTGTATAGACTTTTGTTTATACGAACTGGAAAAATATCGAAAGGAGACATTATGAACAGGTTTAAAGTAAATATCAACGATTTGCAGGAAAGCATTAAAGTGCCCACAGGTACAAGAATGCTCGTCAGAAGATGTTGTAAGGCTGTTTTGCATGAAGAAAACAAAGAAATCTTCGAGAACGTGAATATAGTATTTGCCGAAAACCGTATGCTGAGCGAGCTCAGCGGAAACAACCTTGCTCAGGAAAGCCGGGAGATTTTTGTACGGCTGCCTGACGGTGAAGAATCCGAGAGCGGCGAGCAACTCGGTGAGGTTTATATTTCTCTCGAAAGCGCTATGGAGCGCAGCAAAACCTATAACAACAGTTTTGAAGCTGAGGTTGTATTCCTTACAGCCCACGCACTTTTTCTTTTGCTCGGTTATAAAAACCCGGACGCCCTTGAGAAGGACGACCTTCTGTATAAGGAAAAAAGAATAATTAACCTGCTTGGTATTAAGTATAACAATCCTGCTTAATAAAGTAATTAAATAT
>CAJOFK010000047.1:12381-21451 GCA_905234015.1 uncultured Ruminococcus sp. | reverse complement strand
CTATGTGCAAGTTGCATAAATATAGGATAAAAATTTTGGATTGCAACGCCCCGTAATATATTGTACAATATAAGGAGAGTTTAAAATATCCGGAGGGCATTATGATTCAGGAACATAAAATAAGAACGAAAAATAAAAACGTTTTCCTGCGCGTAAGGCAGGGGCATTTCGCGACAATGCACAGCCACACCAACTATTATATAGACGTTACAACTCAGAAAAACCGTCTTTCCGAGGCTAAGGCGGTCGCTAAGGAAATGGTTAAGGCGTATCAGATTAACACGATTGTAGATACGATTCTGTGCCTCGACGGCACCGAGGTTATCGGCGCTTTCCTCGCTAACGAGCTCACTCAGGACAACTATATCAACTTAAACGCCCACCAGACTATATACGTTCTCTCGCCCGAGTATATCGGCGGCGGTCAGCTTATGTTCCGCGACAACCTCACCCCTATGCTCGCGGGCAAGCACGTTCTCGTTTTAGCCGCATCGGTTACTACCGGAAAGAGCGCGCTCGCGGCGATTGACGCAATTAAGTACTACGGCGGATATGTTGAGGGAGTTTCCGCGATATTCGCTACTGTCGATGAGTGCGACGGTCATCCCGTAAACTCGATTTTCGACCCTAACGACCTCGTTAACTATCAGAGCTATAAGCCTCACCAGTGCCCGTTCTGTCAGCGCGGAGAGAAGATTGAAGCACTCGTAAACAGCTACGGATACTCAGCGCTGTAAAAATCCGTTGGATTTTTACAATTGAAAAATGATAATTGATAATTGAAAATGAATGTCGGGAAGACAGAATGGTTATAAAAACTACCTCTGTCTCCCGACATATTTTTTATGCTGCTTGCGCAGCAAGCATATTAATATGGTCGGGCAACCGCGGTAATAGTTTTAACCGCACCAGCTGCCCGACCATAATTTTTAATTTTCCATTTTCAATTGTCAACTTTAAAAATCTCTGAGGGAGATTTTTAAAGTACTTTCTTCAAAAAGTCCTGAGTACGCTCATTCTGAGGATTATCAAAAATCTCCTCGGGAGTACCTTCCTCAACGATTCCGCCGTCAGCCATAAACAGAACTCTGTCGGCAACCTCGCGCGCGAAGCCCATTTCGTGAGTTACGACAACCATCGTCATTCCCTCAGCGGCAAGCTCTTTCATAACGTCGAGTACCTCTCCTACCATCTCGGGGTCAAGCGCGGAGGTAGGCTCGTCAAAGAGCATAATATCGGGGTTCATCGCGAGCGCTCTCGCTATAGCTACACGCTGCTGCTGGCCGCCCGAAAGCTCGCCGGGATACGCCGCTGCCTTTTCACCAAGACCTACGCGCTCAAGAAGCTGCAAAGCCTTCTTCTCAGCTTCCTCCTTAGTCATCTTCTTAAGCTCAACGGGAGCCATCATTATGTTCTTCTTAACGGTCATATTCGGGAAAAGATTGAACTGCTGGAAAACCATTCCGATATTTTCCCTGACCTTATTTATATTCGTCTTTTTATCGGTTATATCGTAATCATCAATAACTATCTTACCCGAAGTCACATCCTCAAGCTTGTTAAGGCAGCGCAGAAATGTTGACTTACCGGAGCCGGAGGGTCCGATAACGCATACAACCTCACCCTCGGTAATAACAGCGTCGACGCCCTTAAGAACCTCGTTCTTATCAAAGTATTTATGAAGATTAGTTACAACGATTTTTTCTTTTCTGCTATTACTTGCCACTTTTCTTCTCCTCGTATTTCAGTTTCTTTTCGATAAAGTTAGAGATAACCATCAGTATCGAAATTATAGCGAGATACATCAGCGCGACAATTGAGTACGTTTCAAAATACACGAACGTCGAGCCTACGTACTGCTGAGCTACGTTAACTACCTCAGCCATACCGATAACGGTGAGGATAGAGGTGTCCTTGATAGTGATGATAAACTGATTTACCAAAGAAGGCACAGAAAACTTAAACGCCTGAGGCAAAACAACCTTAATCATTGTTTTGCTCTGCGAAAGTCCGAGCGAACGAGCCGCCTCGCTCTGTCCCTTAGGTACCGCCATAATACCGCCGCGGTAAATCTCCGCGAGGTACGCGCCCGCGTTTATCGAAAGGGTTATAATACCCGCCGTAATCGCGTTGGAGCGGAAATCAGGTACGGCAAGCTGTATCAGCTGAGGAATACCGAAGAATACAATCAACGCCTGAACGAGCATCGGCGTACCGCGGATAATCCAGATATACACGCCTGCGATTGCGCGCAGAACGATATTTTTAGACATCTTCATCAGGCATATAAAAAGTCCTATAACCATTCCGATGAGGATTGATACGAGCGAAGCGATAACAGTCATTTTAAGACCGTTTAAAAGAAGCGGCATCGCCTCGCTGAAAACTCTGCTAAAATCCATATACTACAACTACCTTATAAAGTTTCAGCACGACAGGTAACCTATCATGCTGAAAAGAATTATTTCAACTTTTTATGTCTTTAAATTAACGGAATTAATAACCGTACTTTGCAAGAATCTTCTTGAGCTCGCCGCTCTTCTTGATATTCTTGAGGCCTGCGTCAAACTTCTCGAGAAGCTCAGCGTTCTTGCCCTTTTTAACGGCAAATCCGTAACCCTTTACGTTGAAAGGCTTATCGTTTAAGATTTCAAGCTTAACCTCGCCTGTCTTGATTGAGTAAGCGATAACCGAGAAATCCTCGAAGCAAGCTGCGTCAACGCCTGTCTTAACAGCCTGATACATAGAGGGAGAATCCTTATAATAGTTAATCTTATAACCGTACTTATCCTTTACGGACTCAGCGTAATCCTTACCTGCCGTACCGTTCTTAACGGCTACTGTCTTGCCCTTAAGGTCGGACATTTTTGTGCCCTTCTTAGCGGCGATAACCTGACCGTCGTCGAAATAAGCTTCAGAGAAATCAAAGGTCTTTTTACGCTCGTCGTTAATAGTCATACCGGCGATCATAGCGTCAGCCTGACCTGACTGAACAGCGCCCATAGCGGCGTCGAAGCCCTCGTTGTGCATTTCGTACTCGAAGCCCTGATCCTTAGCAACTGCTGCCATAATATCCATATCAACACCGACATACTCCTTGGTCTTTGTGTCAAGATATTCGAACGGAGCAAACGCGTTATCGGAATAGATAACATAAGTTTTTGCATCGTCCTTTGTGTCGGCGGCTGAGTTGGTGCTGCTTGAATTACAGCCTGCGAACATAGCGATTGATACTACCATAACGATAGCGAGTGTTAAAGCTAATACTTTTTTCATTTTCTTTTCCTCTCCTTTTTGAAAAAATGTCGTTAAACACCTTGACAATTATATAATACATACTATTTTTTGTCAACAAATATTGCTGTTTTGATACCTTTTTATAAAGAAGGGCTAAGGGGTAAGGTGTAAGAGAGTTTTAAGTTTTAGGTTTTAAGTTTTAAGAGTGAGAACTGAGAACTAACTTCCCTCTTCCTGCTAAAAAAACAGCCGGGCAGCCGCGGTTGTTTCCAAATCCGCTCTGTCTGCCCGACCGAAACTGTTAATTGTTAATCGTTAATTGTTAATTCAAATCTTCGCTCTTAACTTATAAAATCCGAAATCTCATCCGGCTCATCGTCCAAGTCATCCCCTACGTCAATCGACTTCGGAGTTTTTCTATAGAATATATCGTACATCACGGGGATAACAAACAGCGTCATAAGCGTTGAGTAAAGCAGTCCCACGCTTACCACAACCGCCATACTCCGCTGCATAGCGTTGCCTGCATCCTGAGAGAACACCATAACGCTCATTGAGAGGATAGTAGTGAGCGCGGTCATAAGGATAGGTCTCATTCTTGTTTTACCCGTTTCAATAAGCGCCCGGCGCTTGTCGACGCCTTTCATTCTCAGGCGGTTAGAGTAATCGACAAATACGATGCCGTTGTTTACAACCGTACCCATAAGAATCATAAAGCCCATAAGTGATATAGCGGAGATATTCATGCCGAATATCATAAGTCCTATCATTCCTCCGGTAAACGCCAGCGGAACGGTGAAGATGATGATAAACGGAGAGAGGAAGCTCTGGAACTGAGCAACCATAATCAGGTAGATAAGCAAGAATCCGAGCAGTATCGCCTGCGCCATCTGCTTAAGCATATCGTTAGTCTGGATTGCCGATCCGGCTATTTCAACGTTATAGCCCGAGGGCGCTTTATAATTATCGAGCTTTTTCTGAAGCTCTCTTGAAAGCAGGGTTGAGTTTGCGTTTTCCTCAAGCTCACCCGTTACGGTCATATAGGTGCGCTGGTTTTCCCTCTTGATATCATTCATCGCGAGGCTGTCCGTGACGGTCGCGAACTTTTTAAGCTTATACTTTTTAGTCATGCTCTTGCCGTCGGCGCCGGTGGTAGTCGCCGTAATTTTTGTATTAAGCAGGTTTTCATAGGTGAGCCTGCCGCTTTTCTTAACGATATTAACGTCTACGCTCTTATCGTCAAGCTTCATAGTGAGCGCCTTCTGCTCAGTCTTTGCTTTTTCGGCAAGCTGAGCAAAAATCTGAGCGACGGTCAGCCCGCATTGCGCCGCCTTATTGCGGTCAATCTTGATTCTCAGCGCCTTATCGGATTCGGTTATACCGTTTTCTGCTTTTTTAACGCCCTTTATGCCGTTCATCATCTTTATTACGTCGCGGCTGATATCAATCAGCTTCTCCTGCTCGTCGCCGTAGATATTCACGGTTAAGCCGGTGTCGGCAAGAGTAGACATATTGCTCATACCCGACGAGGAAGCTGAAATTTCCTTGCATTTAATATTCTTTGTTTTATCAATTATCTCGTTTTTAATACGCCTGTAATCAACGGTATTTTTGATATTGTCGTCGGTTAAAACATAGAACGAGAACTCGGTGTAATCATCGGTAACACCGGCGCCTACTACGCCGGTCATAAGTCCCATATTTCCGTCGAGACCGCTTACTCTCGATACGCCGTCGATTTTGCTTACGATAGTCATAACCTTATCGGCGGTTTTATACGCCTGCTTTTTAGTTGTATCCTTGTCAAGAGTCATCGAAACCGAAAGCTGGTTGCTCTCCGTCTGGTCGATAGTCGCAACGCCGGTGTTGAAGGTCTGAACTACACACAAAACGAGCAGTACAACCGCGGATACAATCGGAATAACCTTATGCCTGAGCGAGAATCCGAGCGCTCCGGCGTAGATATTTTTCAGCTTATCGAACCAGCCTTCCTTACGCTGTTTAGTTTTCTTCAGCAGCAGCGAGCCGAGCGTAGGCACTACGGTGAGCGCAACAATAAGCGAAGCGGCAAGCGCGTAGGAAATCGTGAACGCAAACGGAATAAGAAGCTGGGCTATCATTCCCGTGGTGTAAACCATCGGCAGGAATACGCAGATTGTAGTAGCGGTCGAGGCAATAATCGGCGCTGCAACCTGTTTTGTACCCTGAACTGCCGCGCGCGGAGCGGGAATACCCTTCTGACGCAGGCGGAAAATATTCTCCATAACAACTACGGAGTTATCAACAAGCATACCTATACTTATACAAAGTCCCGCAAGCGACATAACGTTGATATTAATACCGGTAAAGTACATTATAATCAGCGCGAACATTACGCTGAACGGAATACTGAACGCTACGACTATAGTCGGCTTAACGGACTTTAAGAACAGCGCGAGAACGATAATCGCGAGTATCGCTCCGAGCAGAATACTGCTTAAAACGGTATTTACAATACGGGTGATATACGAGCCCTGATTCATCATAACGGTAAAGGAAAGTCCGTCATACTTATCCTCGAGCTCTGAAAGCGCCTGCTTAATAGCGTCTGAAACTGTGCCGGTATTCGCGGTGCCCGCCTTATAAACGGAAAGCATAACGGCGTCGTTTCCGTTAACCTTACTGTAGACATCTCCGGTATTATCGACCAAGGTAACGTCGGCAACGTCCGTAATACGGATTTTTCCGATACCCTTAAGCTTAGTAAGCACAAGATTTTTAAGCTGCTTAGGGCTTTTAAAGGTTTCGTTTATTTCGATAAGCCATTGGTTGGAGTTTTTATCCTTAACGTAACCTGCCGGCATTGAAAAGTTCTGAGCCGAGATTAAGGTTGAAAGCGTATCAAGGCTTAAAAGCGCGTTGATGTTAGAGTTTTCGCGCGCAGCCTTTAAGGAATTATTAAGCTTTTTTTCAGCTGACTCGAGCTGCTTTTCAGCCGAGGTAACCGAGCTTTTAGCCGAGTTGAGATTAGCCGCTCCCGCGCCGAACTGCGACGCGGCGGAATATCCGCCGGAAAGGAGCTTTGCCTGCTGAGCGTCAAGGCTTTTCGTTTTATCGGTAATTTTAGAGACTATCGCTTCCTGAACCTTTATTTTTGTATTGAGATTTGAAAGCTCGGTGTCTATCTGAGGGATACGCACCTCTACGGCGTTATATACGGTTTTAAGGTCTTTATAGTTGAGCTTGGCGACCTGTTCGCCGTAGCCTATCTGATTCATCCAGCTTATGAAGGCTTTAAAATCCTCCTCGCTCTCTATCGCCTCTTTAACCGACGAGGGCACTTTTATGCCCGACATCGACGCAGCTGTTGAAAGATTCGCGCTGAGCGCCGCGAGGGTGGAGTTAAGCGTCTTATAGGTATCGGGGAGCTTCGCCTTGATATAAGCGTTCTTTTCAGCCTCAAGAGCGCTTTTTGACGCCTTAAGGCTCGAGAGCGCAGACTCGTAAGCCGCCTTGGTAGCCTGAGCCTTAGACAGCTGAACCGAAGCCGAAGCGAGCTTATCATTCGTTTTATTCTGAGTTGAAGCGAGAGTCTTTTCGCTTTCGGAGAGCTTATTCTTACTTTGACTGAGCTTGCTTTTTGACGAGCTGATTTTATCGGCAGCGTCGGCTAATTTATCGTTGGTCTTTTGAAGAATCTTATTATTTATCTTATCAATTTTCTTTTGATTAAGGCGGATTTCGACGCTGTCCTCGATAAGCCCGAGCGCCGATACGCTCGCCACACCGTCCTTCCTTTCAAGGTAGGGCTTAACGGTCTGCTTGCAAAACTCGGAAAGCTCCTTTATATCCTTGCCCTTATAGTTGACGTTCGCGTACATAGTCGCAACCATATCCATACTGATTTCAAGGATATTGGGCGTGCCGCAGCCCTCGGGGAGCGTCATTGAGTTTACCGTTTTTGAAACCCTGACGAGCGCCGAGTTCATATCCGTATCGTCAACAAAACTGAGCATAACGGTGCTGTAGTTATTAGAGGAGGTGCTGGTGACCTTTTCTACTCCGCTTATTGTGCCGAGAGCGTCCTCCATCGGCTCGCTGATATCCTTCTGAACCTTCTCTGAGGAGGCGCCGATTTCGGTGGTAATAACCGCCATATACGGAAGCTCAAGCTCCGGGAGCAGGTCGGTCTGCATCGAGCTTACGCTGACGAAGCCGACAACAAGCACCATTATGATTGCAACAATCATAAAATACGGTTTTTTAACGAAAAATTTTGTCATAAAAAGACCTTCTTAACTGAGTATAAGGAAAGTATATCATAAGCGGTGTGTCAAGTCAAAGGGAAAAATGGAGCAGGAGGCAGGTCAATTGATAATTGAAAAAGGAAAATTGAAAATTGTGGTCGGACACCGCGGTAATGGATTTAACCGCACTATCTGCCCGACCAACAGACTTACCATTTATCATTACCTTGCCACTAACAACTTAAAAAGGAGCAGCGTGTGCTGCTCCTTAATCGTTGTTAAATATTAAAATTTTGAGAATCCGATTGCCGAAAGGCTCATACCGAGATTATTCTTTAAAATAGATTTCCAGCCGTTGAAGGAGTCGTTGAGAAGCGAATTGCTTAAATCGTTAACCGACTCGGCGTCGGTTACGTTGCCGGAAACAATCTTAAAGTCAACGGTAGAGGTTGCCTTGTAGGCTGCGCTGTTGATATCCGCCTTTGCGTAATACTCGTTTTCCTCATCCTTTGACTGGAAATATGAGGTTACGGCAGGCTTTGAGCTTCCGCTTTCGGGAATATCCATAGCGAGAAGGTAGCTTCCCGCGCTTCCCGTATAGTAGCCGGAGAACTGGAAAGTCTTTTTAGAGGATATATAGGTAATATCAAAATAATACTTATCCTTTTTACTTGCGATATACTTGTTATTGTTCTCGTCGGACTTGCCGTTTTTGTTAATATATTCTTTTAAAGAATTAAACGGGTTCTTTACGTTCAGGATACCCTTAACCTCGGTACCGTTCTTACACTCGGCAACAACGGTGGTTTTTCCTGATTTTTTACCCTTGATAAGCCCCTTTGAGTTTACGGAGGCTATCTTCTTATTGGCGACAACCCATCTTTTTACCGGTACGGTGCAGGTGAGCTTCAGAGTATCGTTAACATAAACGTTGAAGCTGCCGGACTTAATAACGCTGACAGGCTTAACCGTGAGCTTGCAGCTGTACTTTTTGCCCTTATAGACGGCAGTAACAACTGTTGTACCCTTGTTTTTGGCTTTGATTTTGCCTCGTGAGTTAACTTTTGCTACGGAAACGCCGGAGCTTTTCCATTTAACCTTTGCCGCCTTGGCATTTTTAAGCGTAAGCTTATAGGAGCTTCCGATTTTAAGCGTAAGCGAGCTCTTGGTGAGCTTCGGCTTTGACGCGGCGGAAGCAGGCGCGGTAAATAAAGTGCACATAATTGCAATCAGAACAAGTGCCGCGCATACATAGTTGCGTATTTTTTCCATAAAATCACCTTTCAAGTCAAGTATATCTATTTTAGTATTTTAGGGAGATAAAGTCAATGTTTGATTTCAACAAATTTTTATTGACAAATACTAACTAATTTGATATAATATTTAAGCTGTAAATATGCGGATGTAGTTTAGTGGTAGAACTTCAGCCTTCCAAGCTGATCGTGTGGGTTCGATTCCCATCATCCGCTCCAAAAAGGAACTCCCATTCGGGAGTTTTTCTTTTTGGAGCGAAAAAGATGATGGGAATTGAAGCCGAGCGTTAAAAAATCGTTCCGGTGGAACGATTTTAGCGAGGAGCGTTGATGAATGTTTTAGCTTTGCTACAC
>CAJOFK010000047.1:0-12346 GCA_905234015.1 uncultured Ruminococcus sp. | reverse complement strand
AGCCGAGCGTTAAAAAATCGTTCCGGTGGAACGATTTTAGCGAGGAGCGTTGATGAATGTTTTAGCTTTGCTACACATCCTGCGGTTCGAGATTGAAGTCCTTGCATAGATGAACATACATAATCCGCTTTTTGCGAAGCAAAGATGACGGGAATAGAACAGCCGTTAAGGCTAACCGTAGGGAATTGGTCCCACCCAATTCCGAGCCGAGGTTTCAGTTATAGCCGAACTTTTCTTCCGCGGGAGCGGAAAGCAGTCTACTTGTCACTTACCACTTATCACTAAAAAAACCGGGAGCGTAAAGCTCCCGTTTTTTAAATTACTTCAAGTTTTACTTCGTCGCCGTTGACGAGTGCGTTAACCGCTGAGATTTCGCCCTCACGGTTAGCGATAATCTCGTTAGTAATTTTATCCTCAACGTTCTTGCGGATATAGTTCCTTAAATCGCGGGCGCCGCTTGTACCGCCGGCTGCCTTTTCAGCGATAAATTCACAGAGGTTTTCGTCGTAGCTGAATCGGATTCCCTTTTCTGCGAGGGGCTCCTTATACTCGTCGAGCATAAGTCCCGCGATAGCCTTATAATCGTCGGAGTTAAGGCTTCTGAATACAATTACCTCGTCAACTCGCGCGATAAACTCGGGGCGTAAAAACTCCCTGAGCCCCTTAATCGCCTTTTCACGAACCATATCGTCCTCCTGCTTACCGAAGCCGAGTGCGTTCTCGCGCTTTTCGCTTCCGGCGTTAGAGGTCATTACGATAACGGTATTCTCAAAGTTGACGGTTCTTCCCTGAGCGTCGGTTACTCTGCCCTCGTCGAGAATCTGAAGAAGAATATTGAGCACGTCGGGGTGCGCCTTCTCGACCTCATCAAAAAGCAGTACCGAGTACGGACGGCGGCGAACCTTTTCGGTTACCTGACCTGCCTCGTCATAGCCGACATATCCGGGAGGCGAACCGATGATTTTAGACACCGAATGCTTCTCCATAAACTCGGACATATCAAGTCTTATAAGCGTTTCCGGAGTATCGAAAAGCTGCTGCGAGAGCACCTTTACAAGCTCGGTTTTACCGACTCCGGTAGGTCCTACGAAGATAAACGACGCGGGTCTCCTGCGCGGTGAAATCCTTACGCGGCTTCTTCTTATAGCGGCTGAGAGCGCGGCTACAGCCTCGTCCTGACCGATAATCTTTTTCTTAAGCTCGTCCTCTAAATCCGCAAGCTTACTCAACTCGTTCTCACGGATACGGCTTGACGGAATACCCGTCCAAAGCTCGATTACCTTAGCGATATCCTCCTCGGTAACGGGAGCGTTAACCTTTTCCATATCAATCTCTCTGAGCTCGGAGTCGGTACGGGCGATTTTTGAGCGGACGTCCGCAAGCTGCTCGTAGTTAACCTCTTCGGCGGATTCTATCTCCTCCATCTCGGCGCTTAAACGCTTTTTACTCATCATAAGGCGGTCGTAACGCTCCATCTCCTTATTGCGAAGCGCCGCGCAGGCACAGCTCTCGTCGAGAAGGTCGATTGCCTTATCGGGTAAAAATCTGTCATTAATATAGCGCTCGGAAAAAATAACGGTTTTTCTTACGATATCGTCCTCAACCCTTACTCTGTGGTGAGCTTCGTAATAGCCCTTAACTCCCCTTATTACCTCGATTGTATCCGCAACGGACGGCTCGCCTACCTTAACGGGCTGGAAACGCCTTTCGAGCGCTGAGTCCTTTTCAATATGCTTGCGGTACTCGTTAAAGGTAGTAGCGCCGATAACCTGAACCTCGCCTCGCGAAAGCGCAGGCTTTAAGATATTAGCGGCGTTCATAGTACCCTCGCTGCTGTCGCCGGCGCCGACGAGATTATGTACCTCGTCGATAAAGAGGATAATATTCCCCGCTTCCGTAATTTCCTTGGTGAGGCCTTTAATACGGCTCTCAAACTGTCCCCTGAACTGAGTTCCCGCAACAAGCGAAGTTAAGTCGAGAAGATAGATTTCCTTATCCGCAAGCCTCAGCGGAACGTTGCCCGAAGCGATTCTCAGCGCAAGTCCCTCGGCGATAGCCGTCTTACCTACGCCCGGCTCGCCTATAAGGCAGGGGTTATTCTTAGTACGGCGCGAAAGAATCTGAATAACTCTTTCGATTTCCTTATCACGTCCGATGATATTGTCGATTCTTCCCTCAGCCGCTTTTTCGGTGAGGTTCTCGCAGTAGAGGTTTAAGTGTTTTCTCTTTTTATCCGTTTTACGGCTCTTTCTCCTGTCCTTGCGCTCTCTGCCCTCGCCCTGCTTAGGCTCGGAATTACCGCTAAACAGGTTGTTGAAAAACGGAAATGTCGGGGTTCCGCCGGGGGTGAAATCGCCGTTGTCCTCGGACTCCTCCTCGAACTTTTCCATCTGCTCGGCGAGGTTCTCGACGTTCATACTCTCCATAAGATTTTTCATACCGTCCTCGCCCATTAAGGAATCCATCTGCTCCTGAACGGTTTCGAGGTCGTCGTCGGTAAGCCCCATCTTAGCTATTAAATCCTCTACGGGCTTGATTCCCATCTCCTTAGCGCAGGTCAGGCAATAGCCCTTAGTCGGGGTTTCCCCCGTATTATTCGATACAAAAACAACCGCAGGCCGTTTTCCGCATTTACTGCAAATCATAGATTACTCCTTTACCTCGGGCTCCGATTCGGAGCCCGCTTTTTTTAACAGCGAAATATATACCAAAGCGTATTTCACAAGCGCGAATACCATAATCGCGCAGCTTATTGAAAGCAAAGTTACGGAAAGAATATCGTTCTCGTAATTAAACGCCGCCTTTAAGAAAACTATAAGGCATACCACAACGTAGAACACGAAGGTTCCTACCTTGCCGTACCACTTAGCCGCCGGAGGCGCTATACCCGTTTTAACGAGCCTTGAGCCGCCTATAAGCATAACGACGTCCTTGATTATAAGCACTATCATAACCGGGAGAACTATCGGGGAAAAAATCGTGATACAAACCATAATAGCAATCAGCGTCAGCTTATCGGCAATAGGGTCGAGCATTTTACCGAGCTGAGTAACCTGATTAAAGGTTCGCGCGATAAAGCCGTCGAAAGCGTCGGAAAGTCCCGACACGATAAGCACCGCAGCAGCCGCAATATAATTCTCCTGAAGAAAAAAGATTATAAACGGCGCAATTAAAATTATTCTTAAAAGCGAAAGCAGATTAGGGATTGTAAGAAAATCCTTAGCCTTAATATCCTTTAACATACATACCTCATAAAACCCAATTTAATTTGAAGAAGCCTCTGTGGCAGCGGTCGTAACGGCGCCTGAAAGGGTATCGAGCGCGTCCTGACCGAAGCCTATTACGGAAGCAATATTGTTAAGTATCTCCGAATTATAAATTGCGGAGAAAATATACGAGCTGTTTACCATATCCTGAGTGATAAACGGATCCTGCGAGAACATCAGAGAAATCCTCAGCACAAATATTCCGATTATAACTATCGCGCAGCCCTCTAAGAATCCGAGCAGACCTCCGAGCAGCTTGTTGAAAAAGCCGATAACAGGTATATGGAAAAGCTTCTCAACCTTTTTTGAGACCTTCTTAAAAATAAACAGAAACAGTATAAAGAATACCGCTATGAATACCACGCTCAACACCGCGACAAACGCAGGCCTCAGCGCCGTATCAACGGCGTTTGCGGCGGTCGCCCCGGTAACGCTGATTGCGGTATCCGCCGATTTTGAGAGCGCCTCACTCGTTATACCGAACATATTGAAAACTCCGGTAACAAAACCTGGCAGGCCGTCTATAGCGTCCTGAGCAGCGTTATGCGCCGAAACGGTGGAATCGCCCATAGCGCTCATTACTCCGCTTGTAATCGGAGGCGAAATAAACGCCGTATAAACTAAATTAGCCGCAAGTCCCGCCGCGAGATACGAGAAAAATCCCGCCGCGATTACGCTTAAAAGATTCAGAAGCGTTTTTGCTATACCTCTTGCGATACCGATAATGATAAGCAAGAGTACAATTCCCAAAATTATTAAATCAAGTACCATATTTCCTCACATACCCCGAAGCTTTACCGGGGAATTATTTAAACTGAACTACCCTTCTTATTTCGTTAATACCGAGTATATACGCCTCGTCCGTATTTCCGAGGGCTACCGCCTTAGAGCCGTTTCCGGCGGAGGCTTTACCGAGCTTGTTTCCGTCGGTATCAAAAAGATAACACTCGTCGGAATCAAGCACCGCGACGCGGTTTTTATAGAGGCTTAACGACTCTACCGCGCAGTCGGTATCGTTTACGTTTACTATATCGCCCGAGCTGTTAATATATTCGATAGAACAGGTTCTTCCGTCGCCGCTTCGCGAAAGCGAAAGCACGAAGGAATTAGTATCGGTGTTGATATCGTAAGCCGTAAGCTGCATATGCTCGTAGCCTATCTGCTTAAGCTCTCCCGAACGGACGTCGAGGGTATAAGACGATTTCGAACCGATTATACATACTGACCTCGAGTTAAAATACTCAACGCTGTAAACGGCGTTTTCGTCGAGGTTATGAGTAGCGACAGGCTTTTCCTGCTCGAAGTCGAGCACATAAGCGATACCCTGAAGGCTTCCGTTATCTCCGGTAAGTCCGCAGGCTACGCAGCCGGTACCGTTCGGATTTATCGTCACCGCGTTGATATAGTAATCCGAGAACGAGTAGGTGTAAATCTTCTCGTTGTTATTGTTATACACAAATATCTTTGAAAGATAACCGTCCGTCTGAGTAACGACGCAGTAATAGCCCTTATCGTTTATATCGGCTGCCATAACGTAATGGTCGGTAGTTTTCGTTTTATTTAACTGCTCCTTAGTACCCGTAACGTAGCCGTAACCGCCTAGGTTGTAAATAAGCACATTCTCCCCCGCGGTGCAGAGTATCGGCTTTGCGAAGCCGTGCTGAGTATAGCCGGTTTCGTTGCCCGAGGAGTTTACGGAAGCAAATGCCGCGTCCGAAACATAAAGCGCGCCGCCGTCACTTTTAAAGTTGCCTTTATTGACGGAGGAACCGATTATTCCTACAGGGAAGCCCTCGTCGCTTGAACCGAGAACGTCGTATTTTACCCAGTGCGAAATCTTTTCGGGGCTGAAATTATCACGGTTAGCAATCGCAAAAACAATAAATCCCAGAACCACGATTACTGCCGCTATTATAAGAATTTTCTTTACCGCGGCTTTAGATATTTCGGGCTGGTCCTCGTTATATTCTTCAAGCGGAACATCCTCGTAGCTTAATACGCTGCGCTTGCTGTTATTCTTTTTTCTTTTCTCTACATTTTCGACGCTGTAGCGTCCTCCGGAAAATCTCTTCATACCTTCTCCATTCGGGATTTCTCCCGCCAGACTGATTAATAGTTAACCTTATTAAGATATAATCCGCAGGCGGGCGCCGTAGCTCCCGCGCAAGAGCGGTCTTTTTTTTCAATTATTTCCGATATTGAGCCGGCGGGAATTTTACCCTGAGCCACCTCAAGCAGCGTGCCGACCATTATTCTCACCATATTGTAAAGGAAGCCGTCCGCCTCAACCGTCATAGTCACGAGATTTCCCTCGCGCTTTACGGAAAACATTTTTACTTCACGGACAAAATCTCCCTTTTCACGCTTATCAAGCGTACAGAACGAGGTGAAATCGTGCCTGCCTGCGTAAGCCTGCGCCGCCTCGTTAAGCAGCTTTTCATCAAGGGGATAGCGGTAAAACAGCGCGTAGCCGTTTAAAAACGGATTTCTTACCTCGCTATTCCATATTTTATAGATATACTGCTTTGACTTACACATATACCTCGCGTGGAAATCGCTTTCGGCTTCGCGGCAGTCAAGACACACAACCTCGTCGGGAAGCCATTTATTAAGCGCGTGCTTAAGCCTTTCGGTGGGAATCGGGTGCGCGATTTTAACGCTTATGCAGTACATATTCGCGTGGACTCCGCTGTCGGTACGGCTGCACCCCTTTAAGTCAAAAAACTCTCCGACAACAGCGTTCAGCGCGTTCTGAAAAACCTCCTGAACGGTTATTCCGTTCTTCTGAATCTGCCAGCCGCAAAAGCCTTTTCCGTCGTACGAAATCGTAACGAGCAGGTTTCTTAAATTATCGGCAGTATAAAGACGTCGCATAAAACAACTCCCGTCAGTACCAGTGCGGAAAACACAATTCCGATAATATCGGTTTTACCGATATGCAAAGACTTCATCCTCGTGCGTCCCTCGCCGCCCTTATAACAGCGGCATTCCATCGCCGTAGCGAGGTCGTACGCGCGCCTGAACGCTGAAACAAAAAGCGGAATCAGTATCGGCGTCATAGCCTTAACCTTCTTTATAAGTCCGCCGCTTTCCATATCGGCACCTCTCGCCTTCTGAGCCGCCATAATCTTATCGGTTTCCTCTAAAAGCGTCGGCACGAATCTCAGCGCTATAGTCATCATCATAGCGATTTCGTGAACCTTAACGCGGAAAACCTTAAGCGGACTCATCAGCCTTTCGATTGCGTCGGTTAAATCGGTAGGTGAGGTCGTAAACGTCAGGCACGAGCTTATAAGAATAAGCAGTATAATCCTTACCGTTACGAATATCGCGCGGTAAATTCCCGACATAGTCAGCTTTAAAAAGCCGAGCTGCCATATCGGCTCCCCCGTGCCGTAGAACATATTCAGAAGCGAGGTAATTATTACTATAAAGATAATCACCTTAAGGCTCTTGAAATACAGCTTAAAGGATACTCCCGACAGCGCGATAACCGTAACGACCGCCGCCGTAATTATCCCGAGGGATACGAAGTTGAATGAACAGAAAATAAGCGTAATATACGCAATCAGAAGCAATATTTTAACTCTCGGATCTGTACGGTGTACAATACCCTTTCCGGGCACGAACTGACCGAGCGCGATATCCCGGGTCATATCTTACCCTCCTTTTTGAGCAGACTTACTATCTCAACAAAAGCCTGTTCAACAGTTAATATACCTTCGTCTATATCATAGCCCATATCCTTAAGGGCGAGCATAATTTTAGTAATCTGAGGAACCCTCAGCCCCATACTCTCGAGCTTTTCCGCTTGCGAGAAAACCTTCTTCGGAGTATCGAGCATTTCAAGCACTCCGCCGTTCATAACGAGAACCCTGTCCGCTATGCGCGCGATATCCTCCATACTGTGAGAAACAAAAAATATTGTATTTTTTCGTTCGCGGTGATACTGCATAATCTGCGAAAGCAGAAGGTCCCTGCCCTTAGGGTCAAGTCCCGCGGTAGGCTCGTCCAGCACCAGCACGTCCGGATCCATAGCGATAACGCCCGCGATTGCGGCTCTGCGCTTTTCGCCGCCCGATAAATCAAACGGCGACTGCTTTAAAAGCCTGTCCGATAAACCGACGAATTTCGCCGATTTTCTTACTATTCTATCTATTTCCTTTTCAGGAAGTCCCTTGTTTTTAGGGCCGAAGGAAATATCCTGATATACTGTTTCGTCAAAAAGCTGATACTCGGGATACTGGAAAACCATTCCTATTTTAAAACGGATTTTCCTGATTTCCTTAGGCTTCGACCAGATATCGACTCCGTCAAAGAAAACCTGACCGCTCTGCGGCTTAATAAGCCCGTTGAGCATCTGCACAAAGGTGCTTTTTCCCGAACCGGTATGACCGATAACGCCGATAACCTCGCCCTCGTTAACGCTTAAGCTGAGGTTTTTTACCGCCGCCTTTTCAAACGGCGTGCCTACTCCGTAGGTATAGCTGAGGTTTCTTGCTTCTAAAATACTCAACTCAGCACCCCCTTTAAGAAGGTGATGCAGTCGTCGGTAGTAAGCGGCATCTTCGAGAACCTGAGCCCCGCTCCGATAAGCTTATACGCAAGCTCCGTCGCCTGAGGAACATCGAGCGAATGTTTTTTAAGGAGATTAACCTCGGAGAAAACGTCCCCGGGCTTGCCCTGAATTAAAATCTCTCCCTCTTCCATAACGATGACGCGGTCGGCTAAAACCGCCTCCTCCATAAAGTGAGTGATTAAGACTATTGTAATCCCCTTTTCCTTAAGGAGCTTTATCGTTCTCATAACCTCCTCGCGGCCGTTAGGGTCGAGCATAGCCGTCGGCTCGTCAAAGACGATACAGCTCGGCTTCATAGCTAAGATTCCCGCTATTGCAACCCTCTGCTTCTGACCGCCCGAGAGCTTATGGGGCGCGTGAGTTCTGTACTCGTACATACCGACAGTCTTTAACGCCTTATCTACTCTTTCGCGTATTTCATCAGGCGCAATTCCGAGATTTTCGGGACCGAAGGCGACGTCCTCCTCGATAACGCTCGCAACGAGCTGGTTATCGGGATTCTGAAGCACAAGACCGACATTACGGCGGATTTCGTAAGTCACCTCATCGTCCGAGGTATCCATTCCGTCAACGTAAATAACGCCCTCTCTCGGGGTTATAAGTGCGTTGAACGTTTTAGCCATAGTGGATTTTCCGCACCCGTTATGTCCGAGCAAGGCAATAAACTCACCCTTATTCACTTTTAAGGTTATACCCTTGAGAACGTCCGAGCCGTTCTCGTCATAGGAATATTTTACGCCTGAAGCGGAAATAAAACTCAAATTTATCTCTCCCAGATTACCGTTGAACCGCAGGGCAGACAGAGCCCCGAGTCAGTTACCTTCAGCCCGATTTCATCGGAGCTGACTTTACCGCCGAAGCGGTTTACAAGCTGAACATTTAAAAGATATTCCATAACCGCGGGAGAAAGCCCCGTTGTATAGGAATTTAAAATCAGAAACGCAGGTTTATCGGAAAGAACCTTTATACATAATTCTATTAAAGAATAAAGCTGTTCCTCGATTTTCCAAACCTCGCCCGAAGGTCCTCTGCCGTATGAGGGCGGGTCCATAATAATTCCGTCGTACTTATTACCGCGTCTTACCTCGCGCTGTACGAACTTAACGCAGTCGTCAACGAGCCATCTGACGGGCTTATCGGCAAGGTGCGAAATCTGAGCGTTTTCCTTAGCCCAATTCACCATTCCCTTACTCGCGTCAACGTGGCATACCTTCGCGCCCGCGTCCATACACGCAAGCGTCGCGCAGCCCGTATAACCGAAAAGATTAAGAATATTAAGCGGACGGTTTTCCGCCTTTATCTTCTCGGCTGCCCAGTCCCAGTTGACCGCCTGCTCGGGGAAAACTCCCGTATGCTTAAAGCCCATAGGCTTAACGTTGAATTTCAGGTTTTTAAAATTTATGCTCCAGCTTCCGGGAACCTTTTTATACATTTCCCAGCTTCCGCCGCCCTTGTTTGAGCGGTGGTAACGCGCGTGAGCGTTCTTCCAGAGCGGATTCTTCTTTCCCGAGCTCCATATAATCTGAGGGTCGGGTCTTATGAGGATTACGCCGCCCCAGCGCTCCAGTCGTTCGCCGTCGGAGCAGTCAATAAGCTCGTAGTCCTTCCAGTTTGGTGATACTCTCATCAAAATCTATCCTTAAAATTACCTTAAATCAGTTATCAAAAAGCGTCGGCTGAGTATTCGGCGTTCCTCCGGGGAACGGCATATTCAGGTGCTCGCACGCCTTAGCGGTAATACATCTGCCTCTCGGGGTACGGCTTAAAAAACCTATCTGCATAAGATACGGCTCGTAGACGTCCTCGATAGTAACCGCCTCCTCGCCGATAGCCGCGGCGAGAGTTTCAAGCCCTACGGGGCCTCCGTTATAAAACTTAACTATAGCTTCAAGCATACGCCTGTCGTTATTATCGAGCCCGAGCTCGTCAACGCCCAGCCTTTCAAGCGCCGTTTTCGCGGTATCTAGCGTAATAACTCCGTCGGACAACACCTGCGCGAAATCACGCACACGCTTTAAGAACCTGTTCGCAATACGCGGCGTACCTCTCGAACGGGAGGCAATTTCAGCCGCGCCCTCGTGCTCAATCTTAATTCCGAGAATTGCGGCGCTCCGCTCAACAATCCTCGCGAGCTCCTCCGTCGTATATAACTCAAGCCTCAAAACAACTCCGAAGCGGTCCCTAAGCGGAGCCGTGAGCTGACCTGCTCTTGTAGTAGCTCCGACTAAAGTAAACTTGGGAAGCGGAAGATGGTATGAGGTTGCCATCTGTCCCTTACCCGTGATAATATCTATCGCGAAATCCTCCATAGACGGATAAAGGATTTCCTCAACCGATCTGCTTAAACGGTGGATTTCGTCAATAAACAGCACGTCGCCGGGATTGAGGTTGGTTAAAAGCGAAGCTAAATCGCCGGGCTTTTCAATCGCGGGGCCCGAGGTTATTCTCACCGAAACTCCGAGCTCATTCGCGATAATTCCGGAAAGCGTGGTTTTGCCGAGTCCCGGAGGGCCGTAAAGCAGTACGTGGTCGAGGCTCTCGCCCCTCTGCTTAGCCGCGTCAATAAACACCCTGAGGTTTTCCTTAACCGTTTCCTGACCGATATAATCGTCAAGGGTTTTAGGTCTCAGCGGGTTTTCGCTGTCGCCCGAATCCCCGGGTATTTCCGAAGTATCAACTATTCTGTTTTCAAAATCCATTTCATCAGAAAACTCAATCATTATTTTTATATCTCCTCGTCAGCCCGTGCAGTCCCTCTCTTAGATTCCACTCCCCCGTACGGAAGTGCCTCTGTCAAGTTTTGGATATAGAGGATATGTTCTGCGCTCGGCTTATTGTCGTGGACATTCCTTTCAAATATTGCTATCCCCCGCACCTCATATTCACTATGAAGTTTTGGATACTTGGGAAACGTTCAGCTATAGACTGTTTAATTACGCATTGCGAATTTCTCTTCGATCTTCGTCCTTCACTCTACCCCTAGCCACTAAACACTAGCCCCTAGCCACTACTTCCGTCCCATAAGCTTAAGCGTTTCGCCGATAAGCTTCTCAACAGGTAAATTCTCGTCAAGCGTAGAAATAAACGGAGCTACGTCGGAGGAGCTGTAGCCGAGTACGGTAAGCGCTTCAATCGCCTTAGGAACATTTCCGGAGGTAACGTTAACCGTATTCGCGCCGACGATTTCCTCGCTGCCGCTTCCGAAATTAAACTTATCCTTAAGCTCAAGGATAATCCTCTGAGCGAGTTTTTTACCTACGCCCTGAGCCATGGTAATCGTCTTAACGTCTCCCGAGGCTACCGCGAGCGAAATCTGACTCGGGCTTAAAGCTGAAAGTATCGCGAGCCCTACCTTAGGACCTACTCCGCTTACGCTGATAAGCGTTTTATACGCCGAAAGCTCCTCGCGTGTATAAAACCCGAAAAGCTCCATAGCGTCCTCTCTTACGTTAAAATATGTATAGAGCTTAGCCTCGTCGCCTATTCTTAAGTTTTTTTGGGTATTAACGGTAGTATTGCACTTATAGCCTACTCCGCCGCATTCTATAACGGCAACGCCGTTTTCAAGGTGAATTACCTCGCCTCTGACGCTGTAAAACACTATATATTCCCCTCTCTGTACATCTTCTGCCGAAGCTCGCTGCCTGCCGCCTGAATATGCGTAAGCGCTATTGCGAGCGCGTCGGCGGTATCGTCGGGCTTAGGAACCTCAGCAAGCTTCAAAAGCCTTCTCGTCATCTCCATAACCTGCGGCTTTTTAGCCTTTCCGTAACCTGTAACCGCAGTCTTAACCTGAAGCGGCGTATACTCAAAAATCGGGAGATTATTCTGAGAAGCCGAAAGAAGAATTACTCCCCTCGCCTCGGCAACCATAATTGCGGTTTTTTGGTTGGTAGTAAAGTAGAGCTTTTCTATCGCCATAGCGTCGGGCTTAAACGTCTTTATAATCTCCGCCAGATCGTCGTAAATCATCGAAAGCCTCGTGTTGAAATCAACGTCCGCTTCGGTAGTAACCGCACCGTAGCGCAAGGGACGGAAGGTATTATTTTTAAACTCAACAAGCCCCCAGCCGACTATAGCGTAACCGGGATCAATTCCGAGTACAATCACCTTATTCCCCTCCAAAAGCCTACTAGTGCATTATCGTTTTTTATTATAACACAAAACGAAAAACATATCAACAAAAAACGTATATACTTTTTGGCGTAAGTGTTTACTTGTTTTCAGCAGGAAGCAGGAAGCGAGAAGCGGGAAGTGTTTTAGTCGAGCAGACAGAATAGTAATAAAAGTACCCTTCTTATCCCGACCGAATTACAGATACTGTCGGGATACCGCGGCAGTTTTCCAATCCGCACTATCTTCCCGACCTACAGACTTCCTTCTTCCTACTTCCATCTTCCTACCAAGAAAGCGTGCGCACCTAAGTGCGGAGCTTTCGTATATCCATCGCTCGTGCGCACGCAGGGCGCAACTGAGCGGGAAATATAAAATGTTTTTTACT
>CAJOFK010000046.1 GCA_905234015.1 uncultured Ruminococcus sp. | reverse complement strand
TTCGATAAAATTGAAGTTAGCGCAAAGCTCGTAGATTAATACTCCCGTACTTTTACGCAAAATAAGCCGCCCGGCAGGGCGGCTTTTATACCGATATCTAATATTCATCCATAAAGCTGTGCTTGACGTCGTCCTTTTTATACTCGAGGACGGCGTCTATGTATACGTTCTTCATACTGTTGAATATATTAGCTTCAATGTTGGGATTCGTTTTCTTAAGTTCCTTGATAATATTTTTGGTTTCAAGGCGCTTAGACTCGGAGCTTTCGCCGCTTTCGGCTTCAAGCTTTTCGGTAAACCGGCAGGCGCACCTTAAAAACGTCAGCCCGTTATAATCGCGCCACGCCTTTATATCCTCCTCGCGGACGTAGTACATCGGGCGGATAAGCTCCATCCCCTCGTAGTTTTTGCTCTTTAATTTAGGGAGCATAGTCTGAACCTGACCGCCCCAGAGCATACTCATAAGCGTGGTTTCGATTACGTCGTCAAAATGGTGCCCCAGCGCGATTTTATTGCACCCGAGCTCCTTAGCTTTTTTATAAAGATAACCTCGTCTCATTCTCGCGCAGAGGTAGCATGGGTTTTTCTCGACATTATAAACCGAGTTGAAAATCTCCGTCTCAAAAATCGTTACCGGAACTCCGGTGAGCTCGGCGTTTTCCTCAATTTTCTTTCTGTTAGCCTCGTTGTAGCCGGGGTCCATTACGAGAAAAACGAGCTCAAACGGGAATTTATCGTGGCGTTTTAATTCCTGAAACAGCTTAGCCATAAGCATACTGTCCTTGCCGCCTGAGATACATACCGCGATTTTATCGCCCGGGCTTATCATATCAAATTCCACAATCCCCTTAGTAAAGCGGCTGAAAAGCTTTTCCTTAAAGCAGCGCTTTTTAGTAATTGAGGTTTCGATTTCCCGTATTTTATTTTCATTTAAATAACTGTTTTTGTTCATAAAGCCGTCACCTTAATATATTATTATATCATAAAATCAGCGGAAATTAACATTTTATTTAAAAAATATATAGAATATAACCGCTTAATATATTATAATGAAGTTAATATATTTTCAGGAGAACTGTTATGAATAAGAATAATAATGAGCTATTAAACCCTAAGGCAACGACTAACGAGCAGATTTTTACCGGAGCGACGGCGCTTTCAAAGGACTTAGGCTCAATAAGTGATGAAATGGCTACCGCTATGTTTAATCAGACTAAGGAGCTTATGGGTACCGTGGTAGGGTATAAGGAGCTTATGATGATGTATACCTGCGCCATCAAGGAAATACGTACTAAGTTCGACGTGCTTAATACCGAGTTCAACGTTCGTTACCAGCGCAATCCGATACGATATATGACCTCGCGCCTTAAAAGAACCTCGAGTATTGTTGAAAAGCTGGCGCGTAAGGGAATGGAGTTTTCAATTGAAAATATCGAGCGCGGGCTTAACGATATAGCCGGTATAAGGGTGGTATGCTCTTATATTGACGATATTTATACGATAGCCGACGCGCTTACTCAGCAGGACGATATTACTCTAATCGCGCGCAAGGACTATATCGCCAACCCTAAGCCTAACGGCTACAGAAGCCTTCACTTAATCGTTGAGGTGCCGGTGTTTTTTGCCGAAATGACTAAGCCGATGAAGGTTGAGGTTCAGATTCGCACGATGGCGATGGACTTCTGGGCGAGCCTCGAGCACCAGCTTAAATATAAGCACGAGATTCCCGAGCAGGAGCTTATTATGAACAGGCTTTCCGAGTGCGCCGAGGCTATAGCCGCAACGGACGCTAAAATGCTTTCTATACGAAACCAGATTGAAAGCCTAAGCGACGCCCCGACCGAGGACGATATACTTATTGAAAAGATAAGCAGGCTGGATTTTAATATTGAGTAATAAAGCAACTGTACTAATATAGAAATTATTGTCAACTTTGTGAAAACGCAAGGTTGACAATTTTTGCTTTTTATGGTAGTTTTAAAATGATACTAATTATATATCGGTGATTTTATGGATAATAAAAGGTCAAAAAGACTGCTTAACTTAATATATATCGCGATGTTCGCGGCGATAATCGCAATCTGCGCCCAGCTTCAGATACCTGCCGCGGTGCCGTTTACGCTTCAGACTCTCGGCGTTTTCATTGCGGGAGGACTTCTCGGGTGGAGGCGCGCGGTGCTGAGCGTGCTGGTATATATCTTAATCGGACTGGTCGGAGTTCCTGTGTTTTCGGGCTTTACCGGGGGAGCGGGAGTGCTTTTCGGACTAACGGGCGGTTATATCATCGGCTTTATCTTTACTGCGCTGATTGTCGGTTCAATGAGTGATAAACTCGGAAAAAAGCTGTGGGTGCTCGCGGTTTCTATGATTTCGGGTCTTTTTGCCTGCTATCTTTTCGGCACAATCTGGTTTATGACGGTGTACAGTATGCAGACGGGTTCGATAAGCCTCGGCGGAGCGCTTATGATGTGCGTGGTTCCGTACCTTCCGTTTGACGCGCTGAAAATCGCGGCGGCGGTTGTGCTCGTAAATCGTATTGATAAGGTCGTGAAGCTTTGATATAATTCTCAGGCGGAAATAAAATCGAAAAATGACGTATTGCACAAAAAATAATATTACATTTTGTTACAATGCACAAAAGCCGATAAATACTGGACTTTCTTTTATATAAAGCCCACACTCTTTGCCGGAAAAGGAAAAAAGTGTTGCATTTTATTACAGAATTTGTTATAATTGTTACAGTTTTGTTACAAACTGCAGATTACATCCCGTTTAAATTCGGGGTTGGAGGTATAACATAATAATGAATTTTGTAAAGAAACACATCAAATCGATTTTGTCGGTTACAATGGCGCTTATCTTGATTTGTTCAATCTGCGTCGTGAGCTCGATTACTCCGAGTGCGAGCGGTACCGGCGCAGGACTTGCCGAATGGGCAATGAACGCATATAACAGCGGCTGGAGCTACGTTTACGGCGGCTCCTCACCCGGAGCTGTTGACTGCTCCGGACTTATTTATTCATACTGCGGCGGCGCGAGAACAGGCGGCGACCAGCTCAGCTCCGCAACGGCGAGCGGCAGCGTAAGCGCCGGAATTCCCCGTATACACGGCCTCGGACTTTCTCAGCCCGGTCACGTCGGCGTATATGTCGGCAACGGTATGGCGGTTGACGCGCGCGACGAGTCAAGCGGCGTTTGCTATCAGTCTACGGCTACTAAATCGTGGGTAACCTGGTTTAAGCTTTCGGCTATCAGCTATCCGAGTACAGGCTGGGTTAAGTTTAACGGAAACTATTATTACTACGAAAACGGTCAGTATATTGTAAATACTACCCGTACTATTGACGGCGAGAGCTACAGCTTCTCGTCATCGGGTATCTCGAGCAGAACTCCCGATAATTCAAATTCAACTGCTAAAAAGAGCTCCGGCTCCTCGAAAAGCTCAGGCTCATCAGGCAGCTCATCAGGCAGCTCCTCCTCCGTATTGAAGTTCGCCTCAAGCGGTGACAGGGTTACAAAGCTGCAGAAGCGCCTTGCGGAGCTCAATTTCTATGACGACGCTATTACCGGTTACTTCGGCGAGGCTACCGAGGCGGCTTATAAGGAGTTCCAGAAGGCCGCCGGCGTTACCGTTGACGGTATCGCGGGTAAAAGCGACCTTGAAATTCTCTACTCGGACGACGCTCCTACTGCGGGCTCTCAGGCTGATGACGAGGAGGACGAGGACGACGGCTACCTCAATCTCGGCGACGAGGGCGACGAGGTAGAAAAGGTTCAGGATAAGCTTTCCGAGCTTAAATATTTTACAGGTTCGTCAACAGGCTACTTCGGCGAGGTTACCGAGGAAGCGGTTAAGGAGTTCCAGGAGGATAACGACCTGCCGGCTTCCGGTATGGTAGGCGAGCTCACTACCGATAAGCTCTTTGACGACGACGCTAAGGTTAATCCCGACGCCGTTGAGGATGAGCAGGAGAGCGAGGACGAGGAAACCGCCGAGCCTGAGGCAACTCAGCCCGAGCAGGAGACCGAGCCCGCGGCTGAAGCAAGCCCGGTTGAAAAAGCGGCTAAGACTAACGTTGAAATCGCTCAGAAGGTTGTCGTTAAGACGAATAAAATCTCGAGAAAAGCCCTTGCGGCTGTAAACGGTTCTCAGAAGAAGGTTGCTTCCGTTTCCGCAACCGATGAAAAGAACACAAGCTTCCTGCTCTGGATGCTTTTAGTTCTCGGTATTGCGGCTGTAGTAAGCGGTTTTATGCTTACTCTTAACCACCGCAGAAAAACCGCCTACAGCGGAGCCCATACAAGAGGCAGAAAAAAAGAGAATATTACGGTACGTTACTGGTAATTTAAAGGAGCCGTCGCTTTTGCGACGGTCCTTTTTTACTTTATAAGAAACTGCGTTCCTTATAAGTAAAAAAACATTTTATATTTCCCGCTCAGTTGCGCCCTGCGTGCGCACGAGCGATGGATATACGAAAGCTCCGCGCTTAGGTGCGCACGCTTTCTTGCTGCAAACTTTTTAATGTATAAGCTTTATAATTGAGGTTTACTATGTTTAATTTTTTAAAAATCATTTTACTTATCGGCGACCCGCTGCTTCTGGCGTTTGTATCGTCGGTACTTCTGGGCGCGCTGATAAAAAGTAAGGATACTATCCTTTTTATTAAGCGTATTGTATCCCTTAGCGTATTCGGAATCTACTTTATCGTATACGCTTATCTCGTATTCGTAGTAAAAGGAACCGCGATGTATATTGCGATGTTTGCGCCTTTTGCGGCGATAATTCTGTTTATAGTCGCAGCTGTTATTTCCGTTCCTAAGGGAAGCATTAAAGAAGGCTTGAAGGAAGACTATAAGATGACCGGCTGGGACTCGATGTTCCCGAACGATATTGATAATAAAAACTGATTTACTGTAAATGCTAATAAAGCAGGTGGTTAAATGTTCGTAGATGTTGCGAAAATTTATTTAAAAGCAGGTGACGGCGGCGACGGAGCCGTAGCGTTTCACCGTGAGAAATATGTTGCCGCGGGAGGTCCCGACGGCGGCGACGGCGGACGCGGCGGAAATATCGTGTTTCAGGCTGATACAAATATCTCAACCCTCGCCGATTTCCGTTATAAAAGAAAATACAAGGCTAAAAAAGGCGAGAACGGTAAGGGAAACCGCCAGCGCGGTAAGAACGCAGAGGATTTAGTTATAAGAGTGCCCCTCGGAACTCTCGTCAAGGACGCTGAAACCGGACGCGTTATCGCCGATATAAGCACCGACGAGCCCGTAATCGTCGCAAAAGGCGGCAAGGGCGGCTGGGGAAATCCCCATTTCGCTAATGCAGTGCGTCAGGTGCCGAGGTTTGCAAAGCCCGGACTTCCCGGCGAGGAGCTGGAGGTTACGCTTGAGTTAAAGCTTCTCGCGGATGTAGGCTTAGTAGGCTTTCCGAATGTAGGAAAGTCAACCCTCGTATCCGTAGTATCCGAGGCGAAGCCCGAAATCGCAAACTATCATTTTACGACTATTACGCCTGTGCTCGGCGTTGTGTCGATGGGCGAGGGCTCAAGCTTCGTTATGGCGGATATTCCCGGACTAATCGAGGGCGCGTGGCAGGGAACAGGCCTCGGTCATCAATTCCTGCGTCACGTTGAGCGCTGCCGTATGCTCGTTCATATCGTTGATATAAGCGGAAGCGACGGACGCGACCCGTACGAGGATTTTAAGATTATCAACAGCGAGCTTGAAAAGTTCAATCCCGAGCTTGCAAGGCGCCCGATGATTGTTGCGGGCAATAAATGCGATATGTGCTCCGACGAGCAGATTGCCGATTACAAAAAGTATATCGAGGATATGGGCTACGACTTTTTCCCGATTATGGCCGCTATCCGCTACGACGTTGACCCGCTGTTAAAGAAAATTCAGGAAATGCTCTCAACCTTACCGCCGATTGAACGCTACGAGCCCGAGCCGGCTCCGGTTGTAAAGGCGGAGGACTTCTCCGACCACAGCGTCGTCGTCAATAAGGTTGACGGAATTTATACCGTAGAGGCTAAGTGGCTGTTTAACGTTATGAAGTCGATAAACTTCGACGACTACGAGAGCCTCAATTATTTCCAGAACGTCCTTACTAAAAACGGCGTGCTCGACGCTTTAAGAGAAGCCGGTATCAGCGAGGGCGATACCGTTTCGATTTATGACGTTGAATTTGATTTTGTGGAGTAAGATATGAGCTTTTTTATTGAGAGTGATAACTCGCCTAAACAGCTTCCGCCTCAGACGCTCGCGTTTATGGGCGATACCGTATACGATTTGCTGGTGCGCGATTATATAATTTCCGAGGCTAACCGCCCTGTCGGAGAGCTTAACAGGCGTAAGGTTAAGTACGTTAACTGCGAGTCGCAGGCTAAATCAGCCGAATTTATTATGGACACTCTTACCGAGACTGAGGTTTCCGTATATAAGAGAGGCAGAAACGCCAACGTCAAAACCGTTCCGAAGAACGCCTGCGCTGCCGATTATCACAGCGCTACGGGACTTGAAGCGCTTTTCGGTTATCTTTACTTAAACGGAGAAAACGACAGGATAAAGGAGCTTTTCTCAAAATGCATTGAGGCTGTAAATACCGCTACATAACTTTGAATAGAGTGGTATTTATGATAAAAAAGAGAATATTTGATTATACGATAATTACCGCGGGAGCTCTTTTGTATTCGCTTTCGGTAGTGATTTTCACCGCACCGAATAACGTCGCTCCCGGGGGCGTTACCGGATTGGCAACGCTTATCAATTATCTTTTTTCGCTTCCCATAGGCGCGTTCATACTTATATTGAATGTGCCTTTGTTTATTTTAGGATACAAAAAGCTCGGCAGGGATTATCTTAAAAAATCAATTTTTGCCGCCCTGCTCGTATCAGTATTAATCGACGTTTTAGACGCTTTTATTCCGCCGTACAGGGGTAATATGATACTTGTATGTGTTTTCGGCGGAATCTTAAACGGAAGCGGGATCGCGCTTATATTCTCGCGCGGAGGTTCATCCGGCGGAACGGATATCGCCGCTTCGCTTGTTCATAAATACTATCCGCAGTTTTCCGTAGGATACCTCATTATGATTTCCGACGCGTTTATAGTCACAATCTCGGCGTTTGTATATAATAGTATTGAGGCGGCGCTCTACGCAGTTATCGCGATTTTTGTAAGCTCGCGGCTTATCGACCGCATACTTTACGGAGCTTCGCGCGAGAACGGCAAGCTTATGCTGATAATAACCGATAAGCACCGCGATATCCTGCCCGAGATTCTGAATAAGGTGTCGAGAGGAGTGACTGTTCTCGACTCCTACGGCGCCTACAGCGGCAATAACCGCAAGCTGCTCGTATGCGCGGTACGTCCCGGAGAGGTGTTTAAGGCGGTTGAAATCTCAAAAAAATACGATAAATCCGTATTTATAATCGTAACCACGGCTACCACCGTAAAAGGTCAAGGTTTTTTTAATATTTTTGAAAACTAATTAATGCTAATTTTATGCAAAAGTTAACAATATTTTTACTCCTATTGCAAAATACGACACAAACAGTTATAATATAGCCTGTATATGATTGGGCAATTTGCACAGGTTCGGCGCTTTGATTAAGCTGAACTTATTTGAGGAAGAATTATGAAAAAATTTTTAAAGGAACATAAAAAGCTCTTTATGTTTTCCGCAATTGTTCTCGTATTTGCCTTGATTCTTACCACGGCGGGAATAGCTGTGCCGAAGATGACGCAGACTCCCGACGTTGACGATATAATTACCTGCTCAAAGCCCGAGGGAAAGATAATCGCCAAGGGTATTGATGTTTCAAGATACCAGGGAAGCATTGACTTTAATAAGGTTAAGCAGGACGGCTACAGCTTCGTTATTATCCGCGTCGGTACAAGCAGCGGCGGTAAGGATGCTAATTTTGAGACGAATTATCAGAACGCGGTAAACGCCGGGCTTGACGTGGGATGCTATTTTTATACCTACGGCTTAACGGCGGAAGAGCTTAAAAACGAGGCGAAGCTCGTGCTTTCCTATATAGAGGGAAAGAGCTTTAATTATCCTGTTTTTCTTGATTTCGAATATTCGGAATTGCTTAATTACAACCGAGTTGATGAAAACACCAGGATGATTAACGCCTTCTGTAAATACATAAAGCGCAGCGGATATTATCCCGGGGTATATACCTCAAATTCGATTTATAAGAATTTTATTGATAATATTACGCTCGGCAATAAATGGGATTTCTGGGTTGCGAGTTATATTGACGACACCCATTTCTCAACAAAGTTTTCAAAAAGCTTTTCAATGTGGCAGTATACGAGCAACGGCGGCGTAAACGGGATAGATGCCCGAGTAGATCTGAACGTTGCGTATGTTAACTACCCTGAAATTGTAAAGCAATTTCAAGATGAATACAAAAAACTTACTTAAACAAAAATCTGAATTTAACTATTCTAAATTTTTGGGGGAATGATTTGATGAATCTAAAGAGGCGGGATCTTGGCTGTACCTACACTTTTGATCGTTCTGTATTCAAGGTTTGGTCGCCTGAGGCTTCTGATGTAAGAGTTCAGCTTTATAAGACAGGTTCGGACGACGAACCCGGAGCTCAGAAGCTCGAAAGCTACGGACTCACCCTGGATAAATCCACAGGCGTATGGTCTGTGACTGTATTCGGTAATTTAAAAGACCTGTATTATACATATCTCGTTACCGTTAACGGAGTTACGAGAGAAACGCAGGATGTATATTCAAAAGCGGTTGGCGTAAACGGCAGGCGCTCAATGGTTTGTGATATGGAATCCACTAACCCCGAGGGTTGGGCTTCCGATAAACACGTTTATGTAAAAAACTCAACCGACGCGATTATCTGGGAGGTACACGTCGGCGATTTCTCGGGAGACGCGTCATCCGGCGTTACGCCCGAGCATAGGGGAAAGTACCTCGCTTTTACCGAGCGCGGCACAACCTTAAACGGCGAGGGAGAAATTTCAACCTGCGTCGACCATCTCGTGAACCTGGGAATTACTCACGTTCACTTAAATCCCGTATATGACTTTGACTCCGTTGACGAGGCTCATCCGGAGAAAAAGGAATATAACTGGGGCTATGACCCTGCTAACTATAACGTTCCCGAAGGCTCGTACTCTACGAATCCCTTTGACGGCAACGTGCGTATAAAAGAGTTTAAGTCTATGGTTAAGGCGCTCCACGACGCCGGTATCGGCGTTATTATGGACGTAGTTTATAACCACACCAGCTCGCTTGATTCCTGCTTTAACCGCACTTATCCCGATTATTATTACAGAAAAAGCGGAGACAGGTTCTTAAACTCCTCCGGCTGCGGAAACGTATTCGCCAGCGAAAAGGAAATGGGCAGAAGCTATATCGTAAACTCCGTTTCGTACTGGGCTAACGAGTATCATATCGATGGCTTCCGCTTTGACCTTATGGGCTGTATCGATACTACGACTATGAATCTCGTGCGCCTCGCGCTTGACGAGATTGACCCTAGAATCCTTGTTTACGGCGAGCCGTGGACTGCCGACCTCGGCGAAAACGGCATCTCCTTTGAGGACGCCTGCGTGAAGGAAAACGCGTATAAGCTCAGCTCAAGAATCGCTATGTTTAACGACAGCTTCAGAAACGCGCTCAAGGGTAATACCGACGACGCTTCAATCGGCTATATTCAGGGTAATAACCACAACATCTACTACGTTATTTCCGGAATACTCGCCTGCTCGTCCGATACCTTCCTTAAATGGGCTAAGAAGCCTACTCAGTGCGTTACTTATAACTCGGCTCACGATAACCTTACTCTCTGGGATAAGATATTAAAGTCCCAGAATATAAACGATTACGATACTCAGGACGAAACCGTTCTCGAGATGAATAAGCTCTCCGCTGCGCTGGTATTTACCTCGCAGGGTATTCCGTTTATTTTAGCCGGCGAGGAAATGGCGCGTACAAAGCACGGCGACCATAACAGCTACAAATCGCCCTTATCTGTAAACGCTATTGACTGGAACCGCTTAAAGAGCTACAGGGAGCTTGTACGTTACTACAAGGCGCTTATCGAGATTCGCAAGAGCTTTACTCCGCTCAGAGAGCCGAGTACCGTTACGGTAAGCAATACCTACTTTGAAACTGACGGAAGATGCATAGCCTATACCGTTCCCAACATCAACCACGATGAGTGGGATATGATGGCGATTATGTTCAACAACAGCCGTGAGCCTGCTCACATCACCCTTAAATCTCATACAACCCTGCCTCATTCGTGGGTAATTTTAGAGTACGAGAGCAAAAAGGGAATATGCGAGTATAAGCGTATTGTCGGCAACGATATCAATATTCCGCCGATGATGACCGTTATTATGGTTGACGACGCGAGTTTCGACCGCATAGAGGCGGAAAAGGAAGCACGTGAGCTTAAGGAAGCCTATAAGGCGGCGAAGGCGGCAAAAACAGAGGAAGCTCCCGTAAATTCCGCGGCAGTTGACGGCGTATCCGAGAATAAATAAATTTCTTGACAAACGCATAAAATATGATATAATTATAACGTTATCCGTTAAGCTATGCTTATAGGCTATGCTTGACGGATAATTAATAATATCCTTGCGGTAATTCAATGTACCGCCATTAATGTCCAGAAGGAGGTGTTCAACGTGGCAGTAAAGGCAAATTACGAGACAGTAATGATTTTCTCATTAAAGCTCGGCGAGGAGGGTATTCAGGCTCTTATCGAGAAGTTTAAGGCTTTAATCGAGAAGCACGCTACTCTGCAGAATGTTGATGAATGGGGTAAGCGTAAGCTCGCTTATCTTATCAACAAAGAGAGCGACGGTTATTATGTTCTTATGGATTTTGAGTCTGAGGCTGAATTTCCCGCAGAGCTTGACCGTGTTTTCAAAATCACAGACGGCGTTCTCCGCTCTATGATTATCAAAAAGGGTGAATAATTTTACAGCACGCGTTTAAACGCGATTGAAAGGATGAATTTTTATGTTAAACAGAGTAATTTTAATGGGACGCTTAGTTGCGGCTCCCGAACTTAAAACAACAGCTTCAGGCGTAAGCGTTACGAGCTTTCGTATTGCGGTAGACCGCAGTTACGTAAAGAGCGGTGAGGAGCGTAAGGCTGACTTCATCGATATCGTATGCTGGCGTCAGACCGCCGAGTTTGTATGCCGTTATTTCGGTAAGGGCTCGCTTATTGCTGTTGAGGGACAGCTTCAGTCCCGTACCTATCAGGCTAAGGACGGTTCCAACCGTTATGTAGTTGAGGTTGTAGCTGATAACGTAAGCTTCACCGGCGAACGCCGTGACGCTAACAGCATGAGCAATTCCTACAACCAGTCCTACTCAGGTTACGGCGCCGCGCCCGCGGCTCCCGTTGCGGAGGCTCAGCCCCAGCCTGCACCGAGTTATCAGAGCGGCTCAAATTCCGATTTCCAGGAAATGCCCTTCGATGATGACTTACCGTTTTAATAAAATCTATTAATTTAAGATAGATAGCTTCTAATATTTGAAAGGAGAGATAATCATGGCAGATCGTCCGATCCGCGGCAGAAAAGGCCGCAGAAAAGTTTGCGCTTTTTGCGTAGATAAGGTAGAGAACATTGATTATAAGGATATCGCTCGTTTACGCCGTTATATGAGCGAGCGCGGTAAGATTTTACCCCGCCGTGTAACAGGCACCTGCGCAAGACACCAGAGAGAGCTCACAACCGCTATCAAGCGTGCTCGTCAGGTTGCGCTTCTTCCTTACACAACCGATTAATAATGAATCACCCCCTGCTTGTAACTGAGTTATGAGCAGGGGTTTTGTTTATATTGCACATTTTTCCTTCTGAAATTTAGGTTATATTCCCAGTTGTGGATTTTTCACTATATATGGTATAATCATATATATATATGTATACATATTGGTTAATAATTCATTTTGAAAATTATTAAGGAGGAGATTTTTATGAAAACATTAAAAAAGCCTTTAAGTATACTTCTCAGTATCTTAATGGCTTTAGGTATGTTCACGGCATTACCTGTGGTATCGTCAGCGTATAATAATCTGGAACCGTATGAAGCCGGTCGCACTTATGCCGAAGAAAACTATACCGGTGAAAGTGAAACTTTTGACAGTCAATGGTTTGTGGATCACGGATATGATTATACCTCAGAGGATATGGATGATTTTATTGAAGGGTATGATTATTTTGTAGTTAATGAATATACTAATTCTGACTATACCGAAGGTGAGTCCGACGGATATTCCGCGGGATATAATGATTATGGCGATTATATTATGAATAACGGAGATTTCTGGAGTCATTATGATGACGGTTATGATGCTTCGAGATCCCAGGATTATATTAGCGGCTGGCAGTCTAAGTATCCTGACGGCTGGGACGAGGCTGAAAGTACTTATGAAGATTTATATGACAGCGCTCAGATCGCGCATATTTCTTACGGAATCGATAGTGACGATCCTTATACATCATCTCCAACCTATAACAGCAACTGGACCGGTTTAGCTGATTTCGCTTACCGCCAAGGATGGGAGAATACAAAATCTGATTATGACAGCGGATATTCAGCAGGTTATTCAGACAAATTGTCTGAATTGACAGGTGAAGGTGCCGACGAGTGTCTGGCTGGCTATCCGCACCTGCGAAAGGACATAATCTCCAGTCTCCCCGAGTCACTGCGCGGTGAACTTATTCGGAAACTATACGATACAAACCTGTCGGTTACTGGTACGGAGATAGCCGTAGGAACTGCCCTCGCCCCCCCTACCCTGCCTGACGGCAGGCAGGCTCTCCGACACCGGCTTGGCTTCGTCCCCTCATTCCTCAATGCAAAGGCAGGTATTGGTTTCAGAATGTATGGATTCCTGTCAAAGGATATCATGGAGGAGTGTCGTCGGCACGATTTCCTTAGCGAACTGACAGAAGGCATCGACATTGAAGGACTGCTTCGTGGAAGGCATCACGTCAACCAGTCATTATATTTCTGGATTAAACTGGCCCTGTGTAACTACATTCTGGGAACATTAGGCGATGGTTGCGAAATGGCATCGTCCGTAGAAGGACGGTTGCCATTCCTTGACCACAGGTTATTTGAATATGCGGCACGACTTCCCATGCAAATGAAAATCAAGGGATACACCAACGAAAAATACATACTGAAGGAAGCCGCACGGCCATACATCACCGGAAACGTGTACAGCAGGCAGAAGCATCCTTTCCAATCACCTCCACTCACACGCTTCTTCTCCAACGAAGACTATGCTTTGTTGCGAGACGAACTGACAAGCAGGAAATTC
>CAJOFK010000045.1 GCA_905234015.1 uncultured Ruminococcus sp. | reverse complement strand
TAAAAAAGCTGAAGGCATAGTGAAAAATCACTTTGCCCTCAGCCCTTAACACTCAGCCCTTATTTTATGACATTAATTTTACAAACTGCTCCTGCATATAGGAGTAGGTTTTATCGTCTACATTACGGAAGGTGTAGCACTTTTTAAGATAATCCTCGGGAGGATATACAAGCTCGCTGTTCTGCTGAGCCTTAGGGAGCAGCTTTTTAGCGCTCTTAACGGGGCTTGCGTAGGTGATATACTCGGCGTTTTCAGCGGAGATATCCGCTCTCGTCATAAAGTCGATAAACTTGTGAGCGCCGTCAACGTTCTCTGCGTTTGACGGAATACACATAGCGTCAACAAAGAGGTTTGAGCCCTCTTTCGGAAGTACGCCTACAAGGTTTTTATTATTCTTCATCATTGTGAAGATATCGCCGGCGTAGTAGGGAGCAACAGCGGACTGGTCCTTTTCCATCTCAACAAAAACCTGATCCATAACGTACTTTTTAAGAAGCGGTTTCTGCTCCTTAAGCTTGGCGGTAGCCTTATCGACGTCCTTTATGGTGAACTTCTCGGGATTGATACCGCACATCTGCATAGCGATCGCGTAAGCGTCGCGGTTGTTGTTGAACTGTAAAATCTTTCCCTTTAGGCTCTTGTCCCACAGTACGCTCCAGCTGTCGGGCTTATTTTTTACCATCGTTTTATTGTAAACGAAGCCCGTTACGTTCCATGAGTAGGGGACAGAGTATTCGTCCTTTGGATCGTATACCGGATTTTTAAGGCTGTCCATAATATCGTCGGTGTTTTTAAGCTTCTTTTTATCGAGCTTCTGAACAAGCCCCTCGCTGATAAGCTTTTCTACCATATAGTCCGAAGGGAAAATAACGTCGTAGCTTGAGTTACTTGAGCTTAAAAGGTTATAAAGCTCCTCGTTAGTTTCGTAGGTGGTGTAGTTTACGGTAATTCCCGTTTCTTCCTCAAATTCGGCGATAGTATCCTTGAAATAAGTGCCGTCGTCTTTTTCACTGCCGTCAGCCTTATAATCGCCCCAGTTGAATACGTTGATTTCACCCTTGGAGCTTCCCGAGCAGGACGACAAAATTGCCGCGCTGCTTACGAGCAGAGCACAAACCATAAAAATTGATAAAAATCTTTTCATTTTATACCCTCCTATTAATTAAGCATTTCTGCTAAACCCTGAGTCCCTCGCGTTTTTCGAGTTTTCTGTCCTTAAGGTTTATTATTATCATTAATACTAAAACTACTATAAACATAAGCGCCGAAAGCGCGTTTATTTTAGGTGAGATACGCTGATGAGTCATTGTGTAAATCTGAATTGACAGCGTCTGAAAGCTGGCTCCGCGCGTAAAGTAGGTGATAACGAAGTCGTCCATCGAGAACGTAAAGCTCATCAGAAAACCCGTGAACATACCCGGCATAAGCTCGTGAATAACTACCTTGCGGAACGCCTGCCATTGGTTGCACCCGAGGTCGAGCGCCGCCTCGTATACCGAGTAGTCCATATGCCTCAGCCTTGGCAGTACGTTAAGCACAACATACGGCGTACAGAAGGTGATATGAGCGAGCAGGACGGTTAAAAATCCCATTCTGAAATGGAACGCAACTCCTAAAAGCGAGAACATAAGCATAAGTGATACTCCCGTTACTATATCGGGGCTTAAAATCTCAATATTGCTGGCGTTCTGGAGCAAAATCCTTTTTTTGCCCTTGAAGTTATTTATGCCTATAGCCGCCATTGTGCCGAGTATTGTGGCGAAAACCGAGGCTAAAAGCGCAATTAAAAGCGTATTCCACAGCGAGCTTATTATCAGACTGTCCTTAAAAAGGTCGGTGTACCATCTGAGCGTAAAGCCCTTCCATACGAAGGTTTTGCCGTCGTTAAAGCTGAACGCGATAAGCACAAGAATCGGCAGGTACATAAAGGCGATGATGAGCGCTGTGTAGAGCTTTGAGATTTTTTTCATGCAATCGCCTCCTCGTCACCGAAGAAATTAAGAATGATAAGGAAGATGAATATCGCAACCATAAGTATGAGTGCGATTGCCGAGCCGGTATTCTGGTCGCTCCAGAATATCCGGTCGATAACGTCGCCTATCATAATATCGTTTACTCCGCCGAGGTACTGAGCAACTAAGAAGGTGCTCGCCGACGGTACGAATACCATCGTGATTCCCGAGATAATACCGGGAATTGAAAGCGGAAAAACAACCTTTCTCATAACGGTTAAGCGGTTTGAGCCTAAATCCTCCGCCGCTTCGATAAGACGGTTGTCTATTTTAGCCATAACGGTATAAAGCGGAAGCACCATAAACGGCAGGTATTCGTATACCATACCGAGGATAACCGCTCCCTGATTACCGATAAGCGTTGTGTGAATACCGAGCAGCGAGAGCATTGTGTCAATGGGACCGCCGTTTTGAAGCAGCGTAACCCACGCGTAAATCCTTAAAAGGAAGTTCATCCACATCGGTATCATTATTACCATCGTGAGCGTATTCTGAATGCTTTTTCTCTGACGGCTCATAAAGTAGCCGAGCGGATACGCGAGCACCAAGCAGATAACGGTCGATATAAACGCTATCCACAGGCTTCGTAAAAACACCTCGTGATATCCGAACGCCTTAATAAACGACTCGAGCGTAAAATTACCGCTTCGGTCGGTAAAGGATGAATAAATAATAAGCACAATCGGAATCATTGTGAATACTGCCATCCAGATTATATACGGGATAGAAGGGCGTTTAAGTCTCATTTTTACCCTCCGTAACCCTGATTTCCGCCTGAGTGAAGTCGAATTTAAGCGGTACATAAGTCGCAACCTGTTCGTCAACGTCGCTCTGCATAAGCCACTTCTGCTCGTCGGACTCGAGAATAATCTCGTTGTGCTCGCCCTTAAAGATAACCGACTCTATGTATACGTCGTCGATATGACCGATACCGTCGCCGGCGATTGAAAGCGCCTTAGGCGGAAGCGATATCGTAAGGTTGGTGCCGACCTCGAAGAACTGATTTTCAATATCAAATTCGCTGTCCTCAACCCGTACGGTAATGCGGTTTTCTTCCTCGCTGGAGGATATAACCTCAGCGTAGAAGGTATTCTTTTCCGCTAAGAACATCTTGTTCATTATCTGGATATTAAAGGGAATAACCTTCATTCCGATTTTGCTTCCGACGGGAGCGCACTCGGTTGAATGGATAATCCACTCGCAGCCCTTGCACATAACCGTCATTTCGTAATGAACGCCCTTGAATACAACCTCGGTGACTTCGCCCGTTAGCTTAGCCTCCTCAGGCTTTACGACCTCGATATCCTCGGGACGTATAACGATATCAACAGGCGTGTTCTGACCGAAACCCTTATCAACGCACTCGAGCTCCTCGCCGAGCACTCTTACGCGGCAGTCGTCAATCATAGTGCCGTTGATTATATTAGCTTCGCCGATAAAATCGGCAACGAAAGCGTTAACCGGCTCGTTGTAAATATCCGTAGGGGAGCCTATCTGCTCGATTACGCCGTTATTCATAACGACGATAGTATCGGACATAGTGAGGGCTTCCTCCTGATCATGGGTAACATATACAAAAGCCGTGTTGGTTTTTTGTTGAATTTGCTTAAGCTCCCACTGCATATTCTTTCTGAGCTTAAGGTCTAAAGCGCCTAAGGGCTCGTCGAGTAAAAGCACCTTCGGATTGCAGACTAGTGCACGCGCAATGGCGACTCTCTGCTGCTGACCGCCCGAGAGCTTTGAAACTCCGCGCTTTTCGTAGCCTTTAAGGTCTACTATCGCAAGCATTTCCTTAACTCTTTTCTTAATTTCGTCCTTAGGAACTTTTTTTATCTTTAAGCCGAAAGCTATATTGTCAAACACGTTGAGGTGGGGGAAAAGCGAGTATTTCTGAAAAACCGTATTTACGTTGCGCTTATGCGGCGGAAGTCCGTTGATTTTAGTTCCGTCAAAAAGTATTTCTCCCTGCTCGGGCTCTAAAAAGCCGCCGATAACGCGCAGGGTAGTGGTTTTTCCGCAGCCGCTGGGACCGAGTATTGTGAGGAATTCCTTGTCTTTAATGTCGAGGTTGATGTGATTGAGTATAACCTCGCCGTCAAACTGTACGAATATATCCCTCAAAGATACAATTACATTGCTCATTTATCCGCTCCGTCTATATAAAAATCTTTTTTTAATAATTGTATAATATAACACAGAAATTTATTATAGTTTTTTTTACCGTAAAAGTCAATGATAAAAGTATACGAAAAAAGGACTTTAATGTGAAGTGTGACGTCTTTTTAGCAAAATACACAAAATAAAGTTTAGTTATTGTTGAAAAAGGATATATACATATTTCTCGGTTTTTGTTATAATTAATATATTAAAACGTTTACTGTGCTCAGTTGAACGTTAAATTTGGAAAGGAGTTTTGAAAATGAAAAAACTCAAAGGTTTATTAAGCGTATTGCTGGTGCTTACCTTAATTGCTTCATCCTTTGCTTTTGCCACAATGGTTCAGGCTGCCGATACCGGTAAGAGCAAAACAGGCTTAGAGGTTAAGACTCAGGACAATATCGCTGACGGTGTAATCCTCCACGCGCTCTGCTGGGGTTACTCCTCAATCGAAAAGAATATCCCCGCTATTAAGGCGGCAGGCTACTCGGCTGTTCAGGTTTCTCCCGTTCAGCAGCCTAAGGATATGAACACCTCGACCAACGTATCCGGTCAGTGGTGGAAAATGTATCAGCCCGTAAGTCTTTCTATCGCAAAGAACAGCTGGGTAGGTACTGCAGCAGAGCTTAAATCACTCTGTGATACTGCTCATAAAAACGGCATTAAGATTATCTGCGACGTTGTTACAAACCACCTCGGCGCGAGCAACGACGAGAGCATCAAGGATACTCCTTATCTTAAGCTTGCCGATGAGATTCAGACTTATGAAAAGACTCTCTGGAACAGCAACGGTAAGGTTCAGGGCAACCCCTATTTCCATGACCCGACTAAGGGAGAGGCTTCCGACTCAAGCGCTACTACAGTTACTCAGTACGTTTCCTCAAAGTGCCCCGACCTTAATACAGGTAATTCAACAGTTCAGAACAGAGTTATAAGCCTTCTTAAGGAATGTATCGACGCGGGCGCTGACGGCTTCCGTTTTGACGCTGCTAAGCACATCGAGACTCCCTCTGACAGCGGTATCTCTCCGAACAACTACTGGACTAACGTAATCTCTCAGGCTAATTCATATGCTCAAAGCAAGAGCAAGAGCATCTTCTACTACGGCGAGGTTCTTAACACTCCCGGCGGCGGAAGAAGCATCTCCGGATACACAAGCTTAAACGGCGGAAAATATCGCGTTACCAACAATAAGTTCGGCAACAACATCCGCAACGCGGTTGTAAGCAAAAATGCTTCAAGCGCAGTTCCGACTTCTTATCCGACAGAATTAGGCGGAGCTTCCAACTCCGTAATCTGGGCTGAGTCCCACGATACTTACCTCAATACCGAAGCGGGCAACACCACCGACGTTTCAAACGAGAATATCTTAAAGACATGGGCATTAGTAGCTTCCCGTAAGGACGCAACTCCGCTCTTCTTCGCTCGTACAAACGGTATGAAGATGGGTCAGTCCTCCGTAAACACCTCCTATAAGAGCGTTGCAGCGGCTGAGGTTAATAAGTTCCACAACAACTTTGTAGGCCAGTCCGAAAAGGTCGGCACAAGCGGCTCTATCGCTTATGTAGCAAGAGGAAAGACAGGCGTTGTACTCGTTAATGTAGGCGGCACAACAGCTACGGCAAGCGTAAGCGGCACAGGCCTCAACGACGGCGATTATAAGGATATGATTACAGGCGAGAGTTTTAAGGTTACCGGCGGAACGGTTTCCGGTAAAATCGGTTCAACAGGCATCGCGGTTGTAGCTCAGAGCACAACTACTCCTATGGCTTTTGCCGATCAGGAAACTCAGACCTTTAAGGGCGATACAATCACCGTAGGTCTTTCACTCTCAAACGCAACAAGCGGTACATATCAGCTTGAGGATTATACTCCCGTACCGTTCACAGGCTCTCCTAAGATTAAGATCGGTTCCGACTATAAAGCAGGCGAGACAATTAAGCTCACATTAACCGCAACCAACGGCACCGAAACTAACTCTAACGTATATTATTATACAAAGAGCGCGGCTTCGGCTTCCGGCGTATATGTAATTCTTCCCGCTTCCGTACTTAAGAACGCAGGCTGGAAAACTCCCGTTTACTGCTATATCTACGACGAGACCTCCGGCAACGGCTTAACCGTAGGCGGCGAGGTTTATAAGAACGCGGCTTGGCCGGGCGAGCAGCTTGACTATGACGCTAAGCTTGACGTTTATTATCTCGAGGTAAGCGACAGCTACTGTATCTCTGAGAAAACTACTAAGGTAAAGAACGGTCAGGTAACAGGCTCCGATTCGCCTAAGGCTTCGAACTTTAACCTTGCGGCGGCTAAGAATACTCACGTTATCGTAAGCGACTCCTCCGCTTCATCCGGCGGTATTTCTCAGGGCAAGCAGTTCCCGGCTTCCAGCTCTAAGAAGACATTGGATTTAGGCGGCGTAACCCATAAGCTTACCGCGCTTTCCGGTACACCGGGTTCATCTAACTGGACTACCACAACCGAGGTTCCGGGACAGTCCGGCGCTGTAGCAGCTACAGAAGTTAAGAAGGGTAATACCGAGGTCCCGACAACAGTAGCTCCCACAACTACTGCTCCTGTTACCGACGCTCCTACAGCTACAGCTTCTCAGGGCGGCCAGACAGGAATCTACGGCGATGTAACAGGCGACGGCGTTGTATCGATCAAGGACGCTACCGCTATTCAGAAGCATATCGCTTTAATCACCATTATTCCCAAGGAGCGCGAGATATTTGCCGACGTAACAGGCGACGGTAATGTTAACATCAAGGACGCTACCGCTATCCAAAAGTACCTTGCGTTAATGACTCATAACTCAAAGACCGGTCAGCCGGTTGCATAAAACCTGATATTCTGCCGGCTCCTTCGGGAGCCGGCTTTTCCTTTTTTAAACGCTTAGGTGATTGAAAAAATATTTTATATTTGTTATAATTGATATACAAGATTATTCACCGGAGGAATATATAAAAAAATCATTTAAGGGCATACTCGCCGTAATTCTGACGATACTATTATCCGCCGCGATAATTCCGGTTTCTTCTTATCCGGCAGGAGCTGCAGGTTTTGTTAATAACAAAGGCAGCGTTAAGGTTGTCTGCGGTAAGTATGAGGAAACCTTCACCGCGAAAAAGAATAAGAATAATTTTACTAAAGCGTTTAAGAAGGCGCTTGACGCTGCCCGCAAAAAGGCGACGGATAAGAAAAAAGCGACTGTTACCGTATCTAAGGGTAACTATAACCTCACCGAAACGCTCTATATTTACAGCAATACAACATTTAACGCAGGCGGCTCCGCCTTCCGAAGCGCTAAGGGCAACCACCTTAAAAACGGCTTCGATAAGCTGAAGAAGTCCGCTAAAGCCTACGGCGGCGCGCGCAATATTACCGTAATCGGCGGAACCTGGGACGCGAACGTGCCCTTTGAAAACGCCGAAAAAGTCGCTAAGGCGGACGGAAGCGTTAACGCGAAGTACACTAATTCATCCCTGAGATTCGCTCATTGCAAGAATCTCACCGTTAAAAACGCTAAGTTTAAGAATAATTACAACTCTCACGATATCGAGCTCGGCGGCGTTGACGGAGCGAAAATCACGGGCTGTGAGTTTTCTAACGATAAAAGTATGAATACGCTGCAAATCAGCGGCGGCGTTGAGGCGGTTCAGATTGACGTTAATATCAAGAAGGCTATGGATAATTTTGAATCCTACGATAAAACCTCGTGCAAGAATATTAACGTCAGCAATAATAAATTCGTTAATAAGTATAGAGCCGTCGGAACCCACCATTCCGTTCTCGGAAAGCCCTACGACAATATCACGGTAAGCGGTAATACCGTCGTGAACGGCGCGGGAATCGCGATTAACGGCGTTTACTGGAGAAATGCGAAAATCTTCAACAATACCCTTACTGACGTCGGTTCGGGAATAGATCTTCACGCGGTTGACGATCATAATATGTATAATCTTGATAATCTTACCGCGGAAAAAATCGAAAACGCGATGAAAAGCTCTTCCTCGTATATTTACGGCAATAAAGTGAAAATCAGAGCCGAGGATAATAACAACGCGAATATGGTAGGCGTCAGGGCCTCCGGAAGCGAGATTACGCAGGCTTCCGACGATACCGCGCCTGTCGGCACATACTATATATATAACGCAAAAATCGGAGTTGACGAAAAGGGAAAAAGCGCCCCGAATATCGTAAACGGTTCCTTTGCCGAGGGCGCCGCGCTCAGGTATTCAAAGGATTCCTCGATTCAGAACAGTAACGTAGATTTGACGAATTGCACCTTCGGTAAATTCACCGCCGGCGTTTATGTTTACGGATGTGTCGGCTCAAAGGTCAGCTCAAACGTTGTAACTGCTTCGGCAGAACCGCAGGCTTCCGAGCCTCAGATTCCCGAAACTACCGCGGCTGAACCTCCGGCAACCGAGTCCGCGGTAACGGAACCGATGACAGTACCTGCCGCAACAGAGCCTGCCGCTTCGGTTCATCCCTGCTACGGAATGTCAATACGCATAAGCTCCGATACCGAGGTTTACGACAACAGCATTACAGCCCCGAACGACGGAATAAGAATGCTCAACGGCTGTGACGGTACTGTTATCTATGATAATAATCTTACCTCATACTCGAATAACTGCGTTTATTTATCGGGTAAGGAGGACAGCACGCCGACGGTCAGCAAATCGCTTACCGTTACCGGCAACAAAATGAGCTGTATTAATAACGCGAGGGAAACCGCCGCAGTTCAGGTTTATTTATCAACGATAGAGCTTACCGCTTTTTCGAATACCTTTAATTCTCTGCCCGGCGCAGCTTCGGAGTATACCGAGCCTCTCTACTCAATCAAGGGCGATAACGGCAGGGCGGTTAACCGTTACGGCGACGTAATTCTAAATGAGCTTGCCGATACCGTAACGGACGACGGAATAACTCTGAGCTGGGAAAACGCTGCGGTGAACGGATATCTCGTTTCCCGTTATATCGACGGCGTAAGGTTCTTTACCAATGATACGGCGGAGCTCACTTATACTGATACATATGTAAGAAAAATCGGCAGGGAGCGTTATTATACCGTCACTCCGTATCTGTTAAGCGGCGGTATAAAGCTGTACAGTAAAAGCAATTTTTTGAAATTTAAATAAGAAACTGAATAAACTAAACACCTCTGACAATAATAACGTCAGAGGTGATTTTATGAGATATAGCGAAAAATCAAGAAGAAGCCGAAAGGAACGAATCGGCTTTTTTACCGCGCTTTCAATTTGTATCGTAGCTGTCGGAATGGCAGCATATTCAACCTATACGAGCCTTACGGGTATTTTTGACGGTAATACTGCGGAGACCGTCGCTGTAAATAAGGTTGTTACCGGCGTTACGGAAAAGGTGACTGAAAAGGGAAAGAAAACCGAGCCCACCGAGACTGAAACCGAAACGGAAAAGCCCTCGGAAACCGAGGATGATTACGAGGAAGAAACCGAGCCTAAGGAGACTAAAACCGCGCTCCAGACTATGGTAAGCGTAAACTCAACTCTCAGCTATCCGCTCGATAACAGAAAGGTTATTAAGGAATACAGCGAGGAAACGGTCTATAACAAAACCCTCAACCAGTGGCAGGCTCATACCGGAGTTGACTTTGCTTGCGAAAAGGGCGATAACGTCTATTCTATGGGCGACGGCGAGGTAAAAAGGATTTATAAGGATGATTTACTCGGACGCACCGTTATAGTAAAAGCGCCTACTTATACCGCCTATTACAGCGGACTCTCCGAGAACGTGAAGGTGGAAAAAGGAAGTACGGTAAAATCCGGCGACGTTATTGCCACGGCGGGGGAGGTACCCTGCGAGGAACTCGACGAGAGCCATGTGCATATAGCCGTTAAGGTGAACGGTCAGTTTACGGATCCCCTGTCGCTTATTAATAATGATGAATAACGCCCTCGTTTCGTTTCAGGGGCAATACAAAAAAGGCAGGCTCATTTTTGAGCCTGCCTGAAATATTATCTTACTGTTTTACACCTTAAGAAGTCCGGCAATTACATACTGGATTCTTGTGGCGTCTCGAATGCTGACTCTGTTATCACCGTCAAAATCAGCAAGCTTCGTCTGCTCTTCATCGAGCTTGATGAGTTCTGCTAAAGCCTTTTGAATCATTGTAGCGTCCTTAATGTTGATGTTGCCGTCTCTGTTAACGTCACCGGACTTAAACTTTGATTCGGGAACTGTTGTCTCGGGAACAGTTGTTACGGGATCTGTTACCGGAGCAGTTGTTGTTGCGGGAGCAGTTGTAGTTACGGGAGCGGTAGTTGTAGGAGCCTCTGTAGCGGGCTGAGTGGGTTCAAGACTCTCGGGATAAAGTACGGCAATACCTGTGTTACCGATTGTACCGGAAGTAATCTTGCCGTTTGATACAACAAAGTTGGTTCCACTGATCTGATCTTTATATGTTCCGTTGGACATTGTAGCTACGGCAACGCCGGAAGCTGATTTGTTGGATGTTGAGCTTGCGCAGTTTACGAGAACCGCACCGCCGCCCTTGGTGGTGCTGCTTCCGCGTCCTATAACAGCGATACCGCTGGCATTTCCGAGATACTCGCCCTTGCCTGCGAAGATGTTGTTGAAGTGGTTAACTGCTGCAACTTCCTTTGCTGTCCAGTCTGAATCCGAAGCAACGCCGAGCTGCTGAGTAAGACTTGCGGGACGTGCAAGGTACATAGATGTGATGCCGTCACGAGCCGCGATAGCCGCCCATGTCTTATTTCTCTGAGCCTTAGAGTAATTCTTTGATTCGCCGTCCATATATGTATCATGAGACTCGTTCCAGAGAACTGTCTGAGCCTTTGAGCCGTTAGCCATATTCTGAGGAATAGCCTGGCTCGGACTGCTCTGAATAACAGCCTTCTGAACCTGACGGTAAATAGTCGAGTCAGTTACCTTCATAAAGGGGAAGTAAGCGCTGTACTTACGGTTATATCCGCAGGTGTTAAGAATTTCGCCGTAGGATAAAAGATCCTTTTTATAGGTTGATTTAGCATAGTTTTTAACCTTAGTTACCGTATTCTTCCAGAAATCGGACTTATAGGCGGCGAGGTCGTTGGGAGTCTCGATATGCTTAGCCGCGTCAAAGCGGAAGCCGTCGATACCTGCGTCTACGAGTTCCTGGAGGTAATCGTAAATAGCGCTCTGAACTCTGGGATCCTCAGTCTTAAGGTCGGGAAGACGGGATGTGCAGCCTCTTGTAAGGTCTCTTGTACATGTATCTTCCGGACCGTCCCACTCATACTTGTAGGTCATATTGAACCAAGGTGTGTGGAAAAGCTTATTGTTAACGATTTCAGGTTCAAACTTAGCCGCAGCGGGTGTAAGATGAACCATCGGGTCTGTTGAATTTTTCTTTGAGGAGTTGGTTTCCTCGTCGTTAGCGGTACCCATATGGTTGATAACCGAGTCGGCAATTACGCGAACGCCGTATTTATGAGCGGTTTCTACCATGCTGACGAGCTCAGCCTTTGTACCGAGAGCGTTATCTGTGCTTTCGTTAATCTGGAAGCCTGCAGGCTGATAGAACATCCACCAACCGTTTGTGGTTTCGCCGGTTACCTTGTGGCCCTTTGTGCCTTCTTTGATTTCGTTCGGAGGCGAAATCTGTACAACCGAGAATCCCTGCTTGGCAATCTTTTCCATTTTTGCTTCGAGATTCGAATAACTCCAGTTCCAGCACTGAAGAATAGTGGCGTTATCATTTGAGTCCGTGATTGAGTACGGATTAGCGCCGGAAACATTTTTGTCCGTTGAAGCCGCTGTTGCCGAATACTGCGCTATAGCAAAGCATGTAGCGAGTAAGCAAACCGCTAAAACAACGGAAAGAATACGTTTTTTCATAAAGAGTCCTCCTAAACACTTTTGATACTGACCGAAATCAGTACGATTAGGTATAATAACCTTTTTACTCCTTATTATAATAATTCATTTTAAAGGAAAATACAATTCGTTTTTTGTACAAATTTTTATACTAATATATGTATATAATGCCACCTTGTCACCAACGAAATAAGAAATCGCCGGCGCATATTGCGTCGGCGACGTATATCTTAAACTATTCGTTTAACTTTTTGATTATTAAATTTTTTAAAAATATTATCTTTCGCTCTCGTGCCATTCTTCATTACCGAAGATAAAATCATCTATGTCTCCGTTATCAGTGTAATGTATGAATAACATATCAACGCACCTCCTTATCCGCAGAATAAGGGGCAAGTGTTTAATCGGTTACGTTTAAGTATTCCTTAACCACATCCGCTACCTGCTTATCGGTAAGCTTAGTGCGGTTAATACATAAATCATAATTCTCCGTCAGGCCCCATTTCCTGCCTGAATAAAAATTATAATAATTTGCTCTTGATTTGTCTGTCTTGTCGACAGTATGCTCCGCCTTGGACTGAGGAACATTTTTAAGCTCCACGGCTCTCTTTATTCTGAAATCCTTATCGGCATAAATAAACAGCCTTAAAATATCGTTTCTGTCCCTTAAAACATAATCCGCGCACCTTCCGACAAATATACACGGACCTTCTTCTGCAAGCTGTTTGATAATCTTGTGCTGTAATAAGTAGAGTCTGTCATTTACGGGAAGCTGACCCGTGCCGTAGCCCGAGCCGAATGAGTAAAGTCCCATAGACAGGGAATAGAGCAGGCTGTTGGCGGCCTTTTCATCAACATCCTCAAATATCTCGGGGTCAATTCCGCTTTCCTTAGCGGCAATGGAAATAAGCTCCTTGTCGTAGCACTTTACCCCGAACTCTTTTGCGAGTGCCGAGCCTATTTCGCGTCCGCCGCTGCCGAACTGCCTGGCAATTGTGATTATGCTGTTTAAAGCCATCAATAACCCTCCAAACGAAGTCTTATTCATTATTATATGCAACCTGTACTAAAAAATCAACCGATTATTACAAATTCGTTAATATTGCACAAAAGAATTATAATCCGTTTGTATATATTATCCCGTAAAATTAATGCCGTGAACCGTAATGTATATGCGGTCTTGCGAATTTTTAGAATTTCGGGGTAAAAAATGACGGGAAAATTGCAGGAAAATATTTTACATTTTTTTGCAAAAAACTATTGACTTTAACCCCCTTATGTTATATAATATCAATTACGCTGCACGGGAAAAATTACATCTCTGTAATTTATTGAATTGCAGCAAAAGAACCTTGAAAATTAAACAACGAAAGTACAGAAACCCGTAATGACTTTGAGGAAAAAATAAGAGTACTCAAACAATTACAAAGTGAACGAAACAC
>CAJOFK010000044.1 GCA_905234015.1 uncultured Ruminococcus sp. | reverse complement strand
GGTGATGCGCTCGGAGCTTAAAAAGCGCGGAATTAAGAAATTAAAGGTGGTATACTCAAAGGAAGCGCCGCTCACTCCCCTGCCGTGCAAAGAAAATGACGGCTCAAAACGCCGTCAGACTCCCGGAAGCACCGCCTTTACCCCGTCGGTTGCAGGGCTAATCATTGCCGGCGAGGTTATAAAGGATTTAATCAAAAATATTTAAATTATTTTCGGCAGGTTTTTCAGGAAATTGTTTCCCGGATATCCTGCCGATAGTTTTTTATAACAAAAAAGCGTGCGCAACTGAGCGGGAAATATAAAATGTTTTTTTACTTTATTAGGAATGCAGTTTCTTATAAAGCGAAAAAGGACTGCCGAAGCAGTCCTTTCTATAGCTTACGCTCTTAATGCGTTATCTGTATTGTGGTCGAAGTAAACCTTTTTGATATCCGCGCCGAGATTAGTGAGCTTTTCAATAATATTCTCATATCCGCGCTCGATATACTGGATTGAGCTTACCTCGGTAGTACCGTCGGCGCAAAGTCCGGCGATTACCATAGCGGCGCCGGCGCGAAGGTCGGTAGCCTTTACGGGAGCGGCGTGAAGCTTAGAGCCGCCCTCGATAATTGCGAGTCTTCCCTCAACGGAGATATGCGCGCCCATTAAGGTGAGCTCGGAAACGTACTGATAACGGTTATCCCACACGCTCTCGTTGATGATACTGGTTCCGTCTACCGTGCAGAGCAGAGTCGCGAACTGCGGCTGGCAGTCTGTCGGGAAGCCGGGATGAGGCATAGTCTTTATATTACAGCGGTTTAAGGGACGCTGAGTAGCGTCTACGAGAACCGCCTCGTCAAATTCTCTGATTTCACAGCCGATTTCACGAAGCTTAGCCGTAATTGACTCAAGGTGCTTGGGAGTTACGTTAGTAACGAGAACTCGTCCCCTTGTCGCCGCGGCGGCGCACATATATGTGCCGGCTTCAATCTGATCGGGAATAATAGAATAAGTTACGCCGTGGAGGAAATCAACTCCGCGGATTTTGATTGTATCGGTACCCGCGCCGCGAATCTGCGCTCCCATCGAGTTGAGGAAGTTCGCTAAATCAACGATATGAGGCTCCTTAGCGGCGTTTTCAATAACCGTAAGTCCCTCAGCCTTAACGGCTGCGAGCATAATATTAATAGTAGCGCCGACGGAAGCAAAATCGAGGTAAATATGATTACCCTGAAGTCTTCGGTCGGATTTAACGTCAATAATAGCCCCGTTAACGAGCTCGTGACGCGCACCCATAGCCGCGAAGCCCTTAAGATGAAGGTCGATAGGTCTCGCGCCGAAGTTACAGCCTCCGGGAAGGCATACTCTCGCCTGGTGGCATCTGCCGAGTAAAGCTCCGAGTAAATAGTAAGAGGCTCTCATTCCGCGGACTAAGTCGGAAGTAGCCTGATATGAGCTTATCTGAGCGGGGTTTATATATAAAGTACTTTTATCAATTCTTCTTACCTCAGCGCCCATCTCTTGAAGGATACGTCCGATAAGAGTTACGTCGCTGATATTAGGTATATTCTCAATGCGGCAAGGCTCGTCGCAAAGAATAACCGCGGGGATTATAGCAACCGCGGCGTTTTTGGCTCCGCTGATAGTAACTTCACCATCAAGCACATTACCGCCGTTAATTACATATTTTTCCAACGTGGCACACTCCAATTTCCAAACATTGCTGAAAGCGGAATTAAACCGCTCCGGCAAAAAACATAAAAAACAATTTCATTAAGCTTATGCTTCTTATAGCTTATACCATACCTTCCAAAATATCATAAAAGTTACAAGAATGTTAAAAAAGCACAAGCTGTTGTGGCGGCATATATTATGCACCACAATTTCATCCAAATAGAATGATACTCCAAAATGGGCATAAAGTCAATACATTTTCGGAAAATGTAACCTTAATTTGGTAAACTTGTATGAGAATTATAAGGGTTTTGTAATTTTTATTCTTAATGTGACTAACGAGGTTAAAAAGCTGTTATTTTCTTAATAGGAATTTTAATTTTTTAGTAATTATTTATAAGCCGAATTACAGGCGGATAAAGGAAAATCGGGAAGGATTTGCCTTCCCGATTTAATATTATTTAGCTTTTTTGCTTTTAGCCTTACTCCAGCCGGAGCAGAACTTTTTACCGTTAAACGAACGGTAGGTTCTTACCCTGAAGTAGTATTTTTTACCGCTTTTCAGCTTAGTGATTGTTTTTGAGGTATTCTTTTTACCCTTTACGGTAACTGACTTAGCCTTTTTAAACTTAGCAGAGGTGCTGTACTGGAGCATATATCCGCTGACTTTCTTAGTCTTTTTCTGCCATTTAACCTTAACGGCATTTCTGCCTGCCTTTAGGGACTTGATTTTAGTTCCTTCGGGAGTAATTCCCTTTGAGTTAACCTTTATTTCTACGGCTTCGTATCCGCTGTTGCCTGTATACGCTACCGCGTAAACATAAGTTTTAGGCACATAGACCTTTCCCGTCAAAACTGTCGCGGTAGGAGTCTGAGAAACTTCATTACCCGTGCCGTTCCAATAATATGACACAAATGACGGGCTGACTGAGGCACCGCTCGCAAACCAGCTGTTGAAGCTGTAGTTCGTTGCGTTCAGATTTAAAGCGCCGAGAGCAAAGGTCGGATTGAAGCTGTTAGTCTTTGTGTTGATAAAGCTTCCCTTGGTAATCTTTATTGATCCGCCGCCCATCTGCATAAGGGCGAACATATACGAAGTCTTGAAAACTCCTCCGTTAATGCGTAATTTACCGCCCATAGTCGAAGCGCCTACATGGTCGCCGTCAAAGATACCGCCCTGCACGGTGCAGGTGCCGCCGCCGACATGAAGTCCGACGGGGTTATTCTGACCGTTGCTCGCACCGCAGTAGTAGCCGTTCTTTATAGTGAGCTTACCGGCAGTCATCTGAACTGCGCCTAAGCCGTAGGAGCGGATACTCGGACGATTTCTTGAGGCTGTTTTAGCCTTCGAGTCCTTAAGTACAACCGTAGCTCCTCTGATATCAAGGACGGTCTGGCTGCTGTCGGTACTCTGGAGAGTGTTGCCGTTTAAATCGATGACAAACTTACCCTTGGTGAGCAGGCAGGTGCCGTGCTCATCGCTCGGGAGATTCGTCGCAAGGTCCATACCGTTGCCGAGCTTATATGTACCCGGGCCGAAGCCCTTGTTCTTCCAGTTAAGATTTCTCATCTGCTCGGGAGTTCTGATTGTGATTGTTTTAGCATCGGCCTTTGACGAGCCTAATAAAGAGAATAAGAATAACGCCGTTAAGCTGAAAAGAATTATCAGCGGGATTCTTATATATGATTTTTTAAGATAAGTTAACATACCTATCCCCCTTAATAGTTTTTAATATAAGAAGGCTTGAAGGTGTAGGAAGTAACAGCGTAGGGACCGCTTGTGCCGCTTACATAATAAGCCGTGCTGTCGGCTGAGAGCGAAATATCGGCAGTCTGGCTGTTTCCGTCGGTAAAGATAATCTTATTATACTTCTTAGTATCAACGGTGAACTCGTAAATCTTATTGCCGTATTCGTTCTTTCCTACGTAAATCATAGAGCTTCCGGGCCAAGCCGCCGGCTGAGCGTTATTTGAGCTGTTCCATACATAAGCCTTAATGTCGCCCCAGCCCTTGTTGTTTTCGAAGTATACGGTTGTATCGTCGTCAACAACAGAGAGCAGCGCGTTTTCAAGAGTTGTAAGCTTGGTGAGGTCGTTTGAGCCGCTCTTATACTCTTTCTTGAGCGCCTGATAAGCGTCATAGGAAGAGTAGCGGTAATACTTCTCGAGGTTCGACTGAACCGAGCTTAGTGAAGCACCTGTGAGGAGCTTAGTACCCTTAGAGCTGTTTGCGAACGAGGGAATAATCTTAGCGATATGCATCTGGATGAGTGTAGCGTCACGGATACTAACCTTATTGTCGCCGTTCACATCTGCGGCGCTCAGCTGAGCTGAGGAAAGTGTAACAAGACCTACAAGGTACTTCTGAATAAGCGTTGTATCGATTATCGTCACAGAACCGTCGCCGTTAACATCGCCCGCAATAACAGGAGCCTGAGTAGCGGAAGTAGTTGTGGGAGCCTGAGTAGGAGCCGCGGTAGTTGTTGGGGCTGCTGTAGTTGTGGGAGCCGCTGTTGTAGGAGCAACCGTTGTAGGAGCGACTGTTGTGGGAGCTGCCGTCTCGGGCGGCTCGGTGGCGTACGGGTCGGAGGTATAATGATAAATATGCAGCTTCATCGACGAGGTATTGAGCGAGAATAAATAATAGCCGCCTGTCGCGTTGAGCGTACAGTCTCCCGCACTTGTTGTGAAGTCCCAGCCTCGCGTTGAGGATAATGTTGTAGTATCGGGAATTGTACCGTCGTTTCCGTACCAGGTATTCGAGCCGGTGAACAGCTTGAAGGTATATGAACCTGCGTTCAGCCTAATTGTTGTTGATAAAATTCCGCTCTGGTTCGTTGTATAAAGCGGGTTCGATAATGACCAGCTGTTGAAGCTGCCCTTAACGTAATAGTTAGAAGCGGAAATAGTCTGAATCGCCGTGCTCGCGGGAGCTGAGGTCGGCTTAGCTGTTGTAGGCTGAGCAGTAGTCTGCTGAGCTGTTGTCGGCTGAGCGGTCGCGTCGGTAGCGGTAGGAGCCTGAGTAGTTTCCGTTGCGCCGGTCGGAGCTGTGTAATTCTTATGGTTAGTTGTTCTTACAATATAACAGCAGTTCGGGTCGTACATATTATAGCAGAGCGCCGCGCCATTGAATACAATCGCGCTGTTAAATACATCAACGATATAACCCTCGGCGTCTTCTTTCTGATAGTTTCGGTCGAGGCCGCTGCTTGTAACTCTGCGGACGCCGCCTATTGAGCTGTTATGAATCATAATAGCGGAGGTTCCGCCGTTGGTAGAGTAATTATACTGAGCGTTGAACGCGATATGAGTATGGCCGGAGATAAAAATCGCGTCCTTATATGTCTCTAAAATAGACTTTAAGGTCCTTGTTGATTCCTGATTGTCGCTGAGAGGAATATCATAATACGGCTCGCCGTCAATACGGTCGCCTGCGCCGTATTTATAGAACAGAGAATGTTCAATAATATAAACATTCTTTCCGTCGTTTTTATAAGCCTCTAAGCGGTTTTTAAGCCAGTTTAGCTGATTTGTGGTAAACTCCTCGGTTCTGTCGGGATAGAAGCCGCCCTCGAGAGCCATAAAGATGAAATGGTCGCCGCCGAGAGTTTTCTCAAAATACGGTGTTGAGGAAGTTTTTGAATTACCGTCAAGACCGGTAGCCTTTACAAAGTCCCTTGTACCGCCGGAAACGCTCTGCCAGAGCTCGTGATTTCCGATTGCCTCGTAAACGGGGTTGCAGAAATCGGAATCGGCGAGAACCTTCTGATATGCTCTCCACTCCTGAGCCGAAACTCCGGGGAAGTCACAATTATTGTTTACATAGTCTCCCGACATAACGATGAACTCGGCGTTTCTTGCCGCTGCGGTATTGAACGCCTTCTGAAGATGATAATCGTCATAGTAGTATAATCTTCTTCCGGTGCTGTCGGGAACCTTATCCATATGGACATCCGAATATGAAGCGAAGCGATACTTTTTAGCGGATGAAGCCTCGGGGAAGCGCTTTGACGCGGGGATATCATAAACAGCCGCCGCGGAAGCAACAGTCTTTGTTGAAGGCTCCGAGTCGGATTTTATCGCGATAAGCTTTACGGCGTCCGCGGGGATAACCGTCTGAGCCGGCATAGTATGGGACGCAGAGCTACCCGAAACGGTAAGCTTAGCAATCTGATAATAACCGCTTAAAGCCGAGGTGCTGTCCGCCCAGTAGAGCCAGTATGTACCTGTAGGAGCGGTAAGAGTAATTGTACCCTGAGCGTAGCCGGCGTTCGCCGAGTCCGCGCCCGAATATGTATAAGAGATAGTCGCTCCTGCCGCGGTCGAGGTAAGCGGCAGCATCGCAAAAGCCGAAATAATCAGAACAGCTGAAAGCACTATAGAAATAATTCTTTTCATAATTGTCTCCTATAAAACAATATCAGTTATGCGGGCAGCCCTTAGACTGCCCGCATAAAAGCTGAAACCAAATTATTAATTTATGTTTTACATTTCCTTACCGACATTCTGAGTAATCGGAATTAAAGCAATGTACTTCTGAATAATAGTAGCGTCCTTAATGCTTACAGAGCCGCTTCCGTCAGCGTCAGCTCTCTTAAGAGCCTTAGCGTCGAGGAACACAAGATTTGCAAGGTGCTTCTGAATAGCTGTAACATCCTTGATGTTGATAGTCTTATTGCCGTCTACATCGCCGAGGATATTGCTGTCGCCGGAAGTTACGGGAGCGGTTGTATCCTGCGGATTAGTTGCGGGCTGAGTTACGGGAGCTGTTGTAGCCTCTGTGGGAGGATCGGTATCCTCTTCGCCGGTTGTGTTGTAGAGATATACAACGTTGGTTGTACCGGGCTGGCAGAAGCCTGCGTAGTTAGCGGGAGTCTCAACGAGCTTTCCGAGTGTATCGTCGCCCTTAGTTGTATACTGGTCGGTATTCTTCTTTACTGCTGTAGTTGTAGAGTCAGCCTTAAGCTTCTGACCTGTCTTGATATCAATATAGGATGTAGTAACTGTGGATTCATAGGTAACTACGCCGTTATCGATAAAGCACTCGCCGCCTACGGAGTATCCGGGCTCGTTCTGACCGGGCTCCTGACCGGAACCGGACTTCGGATGGAACATTACTCGGCATGCAGGTACGTTAAGAGTACATGTATACCAGCCTGAGCCCTTAGAGGTATCGTTAGACATAGTCGGGTTCTTAGTCCATGCGCCGTTCGGCTCAACGCCGTCATCAGTGTAAGCATAGCAGCATACGGTTGACCAGCTGTTGGTCTTATGATAATGAACTATAGTTTTCTGAGAAGCGAGGGGCTTATACTTGAAGGTGATAGTCTTATCGCCGTTCATTCTTCCTGTTGTATCGGCAGGATACTTATCCGTATCAAGCTGATAGCTCTGGATAGCGCATACGGGGATAGAATACTTAGTGCCCTTCTCAAGCTCGTAAACCATATCGGGTGTTAATGTCTTGTTGCTTGAATCAAGATACTTAACTGTAAGAGTATTGATAGTCTTTCCGTTTGACTCATAGTAGTAGTCAACTGTTGTATTGCCGGAGAATGTGCCTGTTGCGGCGCCTTCGGTCTTAGTTACGTTATACTTCTTAAGAAGCTCAGCGTCCTTAGCTGCGTGATAGGTTGTGCCTATTCTGTAAACAGCCTTCTTGGTAGTTACGTTGGAACCAACGTGGTGGTTAACTGTAAGAGTACCGTACTTGAACTTATCGCTGAAGTCCTTGAAGGATCCGGACTCTACGAGGATTGCGGCTGACTTTCCGGGAACACTGTAGGAGCCGGAGGCTGTGCCTAAGCTTGAAACGCCTGCCTTATTAGCGTTAGCTACTACTGTCCAGTTGCCGGAGAGCGAGATAGACTCGGCGTTGCTGCCGCTGTTGAGGCATACTGCAACCTTGCCCCACTCGTTAGCCTTATTGGATGTATTGTTAGTGATTGTATAAGCGATGATTGTTCCGGAGGATTTGATGAAGCTCATTGTCGAAGCGGAGGAGTTAGTATCATCGTTAAACGGTGAGTAAACCTCGTTAATCTGACGCAGACCCTTATAGTATTCTACTACATCGGAGTAAGTCTGAGCGCGCTTCCAATCAAGCTTATTGATAGAGTCGGGTGAGTTGTAGGAGTTACCCTGACCGTTCTTTGTACGGGCAAATTCAGTACCCGCGTTAAAGAAGGAGATACCCTGAGAGGTTAAGCCGAGAGCTCCGGCGAGCTTTAAGCGGCCTGTATACTCAGCTGAGGTGCTGTTAACGTTCGAGTAGGATGTTGAGGAAGCCTTACCCTCGCCGCTGATTGTATATGCGCCTGTAATCTTATCCCAGACTGTAAGGTCATCGTGGCAGTCGAGGAAGTTTACGGATTTTGATTTATCGCTTGAATCGTGGATATTACCCTTAATACCGTTTACAACGGTTGAAGTACCGCCGTTCCACTGAGCGCCGTTAATCCAGCCGTATACAACACCGTCCACGATATCCTTCTTAGTCTGCTCAACAGCTGTAGCGGCTGAACGGAATTTACCGGAGAATACGCCTACGCCCTTTGAGAGGCTTGTTGTGTTATCCTGTGTGGGGCCGTTGGGAACTGCGGATTCGCCGCCTGTCCAGGGCTCGCCGTACATAAGAATATTCTGGTCGATAGCGTTGAGCTTTGTACGAGCCTGATTAAGGGTTGTGATATCGATACAGCCCATAAGGTCGAAACGGAAGCCGTCGATATGATACTCGTTAGCCCAATACTGGAGGGACTGAACGATGTAGTTTCTTACCATTCCCTTTTCGGAAGCGAGCTCGTTGCCCTGGCCGGAGCCGTTAACGTAAGCGAGCTTGCTTGACATTCTGTAGTAATAACCGGGAACTGTCTTTGTGAAGCAGGAGCCGTCAGCGCCGGCGGTGTGGTTGTAAACAACGTCCATTACAACCGAGATACCTCTGTCGTGAAGCGCCTGAATCATCTGCTTTGTTTCGTTAATACGAACGTTGCCGTCGTAGGGGTTTGAGGAATATGAACCGTCGGGAACGTTGTAGTTTACGGGGTTATAACCCCAGTTACGATCCTTCTCGGAAGCGCCGTAGATTTCATCAACGCCGTCGAAGTCCGCGATAGGAAGAAGCTGAACTGTGTTGATATTGTTCTCAACAAGATAATCAAGACAAGTCTTGAGAGAGCCCTGCTTCTTATAAGTTGTTCCGCCTTCCGTGAAAGCGAGGTAGCAGCCGCGGTTCTTATCGCTTACGCCTGAATCGGCGTCGCAGGAGAAGTCACGAACGTGAAGCTCCCATACAGCGGCTGTAGTCTTAGTCTTAAAGGTAACGTGCTTGTCCTGAGACCAGCCCTCGGGGTTAGTGGAGGCAAGGTCAACAACCATTGAACGGTTACCGTTAGCGCCTACTGCCTTTGAGTAAACGTCCTGAGTTTCGTTAGTTACGGAAGTACCCGCAACATTCTTAGCGGTAACAAGATATGTATAGTAAACATTCTTGTAATCGCCCTGTAATGTCTTTGACCATACGGCGCTGTCGCCCTTAGTAAGGTCATAAGTGCCGATTACGCCCGCGCCGTTTTCACGGTCGGTACCTGTCTTGTACAGCTTTACCTGAATCTTAGTAGCTGCAGGAGACCATACCTTCCAGGTTGTAGCCGAAGAGGTGTAGGTTGCGCCTAAGTCGCTGCCTGAATAAACAGCGCTCGCATAACCGCGGCCTGAAGCCTCGGCTGAGTTAAAGTAGCCTGCGCCTGCGGCATAACTGCCGGTGTCAGCTGCGTTAGCGGCTACTACCGCCATTGTGCTGAGCATAAGTACAGTCAGTACAAGCGAAACTATTCTTCGCATTTTCATAAATATCAACTCCTAAATTTTTGCAATAATATTGCATTCTTAATTATTATCATACCAAATTGCGCCGTCGTCAATATTCCTATATAGAATTATCACATTGTTATTGTAACAAAATTTCAACCTGATTTTTGTGCAGTTTGACATATTTATAAATCACTTTTAAAAGCCTCGGTAATATGCTATAATATCCACGGTGATAGTGTGAAAGCTCACACTATTCAATTTATATTGTCCGCTCAGTTTGTCCCTACGGGACAACGAGCGATGACTGAATTTCCGGTTACGCCTTCTCTGCCCACGATAAGGTTATTTGGAACTTTAATATCTATTTGTGGGCAGAAAGGCTATGGAAATTAATGAAATGCAGTTTATGTCCGAGGGGCTGTTTTGCCGAAAGAAACGAAGCTGAGGGAAAGGGCTTTTGCGGACTTAATGAAAAAATAAAGGTCGCGAGGATTGCGCCGCATATGTGGGAGGAGCCTCCGATAAGCGGAACGCACGGAAGCGGAGCGGTGTTTTTCTCGGGCTGCACGCTGAGGTGCGTATTCTGTCAGAATTATGAAATCTCCGCGCTTAACAAGGGAACGTATATCAGCGTAGAAAAACTCGCGGACGAGTTTAAAAAGCTTGAGAAAAGCGGAGTTCACAACATCAACCTCATCTCCCCGACCCCTTACGTTAATTCGATTATTAAGGCGCTCGATATTTACAAGCCGGATATTCCGATTGTTTATAACTGCGGCGGATACGAAACCGCGGATACAATTAAAATGCTCGACGGATATATCGACATTTATCTTCCCGATTTCAAGTACAGCGACGACGAGCTTGCGCTCAGGTACTCAAAAGCCGCAAAATATAAAAACACCGCCCTTAAGGCGGTAAGCGAGATGATAAAGCAGGTCGGAGAAAACCGCTTCGACAGCGGAGGAATTATGGAAAAGGGCGTTATAATACGGCACCTCGTCCTCCCCAATCATACCAAAAACAGTATCGGGGTGCTGGATATTATAAATGAAAGCTTCCCAGGCACGCCCGTGAGCCTTATGGGGCAGTACGTTCCGTGCTATAAGGCGTGTGAATTTGAAAAGCTGTCGCGCAGGATTACCCGACGCGAATATATTAAGGTTAAGGACTATATGGAAAGCCTCGGGCTGTCGGGCTTTTCTCAGCAACTCAGCTCCGCGGACGATAAATACATCCCCGACTGGAACTATAGATAGTAGTAAATAATTAGCAGTAAGTGTTCGCCTGATTGCAAGCACTTACTGCTTTATATTATATCATATACTCCATTTAAGCTTATAATCGGAAACGGCGTAAACCGCTCCCATTCTGCCTAAGGTTTTATACTCGGAGCTTTTAAGAGTTGTATATAAACCGAAGAACATCTTCTTATTCAGCATATAATCGCGGAATGCGGTTTTTGTGCCGAGTACGAAAAGGCTCTCAAAATTAAGGCAGAGAATTGTTTTAACCTTGTTTTTCTTACACCAGTTGACCGCTTTATAGAGGTGGTTTTCATCCTGAACGTCGGAAATAACCGCTAAATCGTAGCCGGTTTCAACAAACGGCTTGATATAACTATAGGAACCGATTAACGTTGTTCGGGATTTCATCTTATATTTATTAAGCAGGCGGATGACCTCTTCTTCGCCGTCCTCGGAAAGCTCGTAATCCTCGTTGCCCTTAATATGAAGCATAAAGCGCACCGTGGTGCCTTTAAGCGCCTTTAAGGTTTCCTTAAGAGTAGGAACATAGAGCGGCTCGGTATAATTCTTGATATTAGCGCCGCCCTTAATCGGATACTCTAAAATCTCCTCCGCGGTCATATTCCAGATATAGCCGTCAGTTTTAAGCATACGCTTTAAGGTCTGGTCGTGATGAATAAGCAGTATACCCTCGTCGCCCTCCCAGAGGTCGCACTCAACACCGTCGAAGCCGTTTTCAACGGCACCCGTAAAAGCAGGAATTGTATTCTCGGGAAACTTAGACGAAAAGCCGCGGTGCCCTATCAGCCATGTGCGCACATAAACGGCGCATTCGTAATAATAGCCCCTGAAATAAGCCCACACATAAGCGATACCCGGGCGCTTGGCTGTTACCTTGCCCTTGCCGCTGACTGTAGCAACGCGCTTATCGGACACGCTCCATTTAACCTTTGAGGAGGCGTTTTTCAGCTTGAGGGCGTACTTATCCCCTACGTTAAGGTTGATTTTAGTTTTATTAAGCTTTACTTTTTTGACGCTCAGCGCCGAGGTTTTAACATCAACGCTCAAAAGCCCCGCCGATGCGCACAGCACGAGTACCAGCGTTAAAACCAACGATATAAACCTTTTCATATAACCTCCGAATTTTCACAGTATATTATAATATAAAAATTTTATGAACGCAATATTAATAATATTCACGTTTTAAGGGGTCGGCGGCAAACCGACCCCTGAATAATTAATGGAAAACAAAGTCAATAAGGCGCGAAATCTCGTTATTGATTTCCTTGCTGAAATTCTGATTATCGTTTTCGTCCTCTGAACCGCAGAGAATATCCATCTTAGTTAATTCATCAACAACTATCTCGGGAGAACTGTATTTATATTTCATAATTCTCCCTCCTTACGAGCCTATAAGCGGCTGAGCGGTAATTGTATTCCAATCGGCAGCGCAGCCGTCAAACCGTTCGTTTCCGCTGTTATAATAATCGGCGTAGGTGATATTGTCGTTCTTATCAATAACATAAAAGCGCGCCATAAATACAACGTCATCGGGAACGTCGTTTATTCCGATAGTAACGTACTTATACGGAGTATCCTCATCGTACTTTCCGTAATTTCCGCTAACCTTATTGCTCGTCCCCTTAATATCCTTTTTATAGATGTTGGGGCTTTCGTACGTTACCTGCCCTATCTTAGACCTTGCTGTAACATAGTTCATTGAGGATGTGCTTATTCTGGCGATAATATAGCCGTACTCCTTAGCATCCCGTAAGATATCCGTATTTACTACGGAAACAAAGCGGATACAGTTTCTTGTAGTCATTTCAGTCTTTTTCTGAACTCCGAGGATAAGGAAGTTTTTAAGAATATCGAGATTATTCTCGGGGCTTTTTGCGAGAATATCGTCCGAACGCGGAACGAACTCGTTATTAAAGTAAATCTTTTTATCGTCAGAAGTTGTATAAAAACCGCTGGTATTTGTCGAAAGGTTGCTTTGAACCTCATTAATTACGGTCTGGTTTGCCTGCGCCGCAGTTGAATTCGGAACCGAGAACATTACAGCATACTGCTTTTCCGCGTTAGCGGGAAGCGTAACATCCCAGTAGAATGACAGACCGGAATCCTTGCCTGATAACGCACCTGTTGTTTGAGACTTACCGGAATTTTCGCTGAATATACGCTCCGGGATAAGGCCGTCGGCTCTTACACCAGTAGCAGCATCCGTTTTATTAGAGTCAACCGCACCGTAGAAATAGTTAACATCTCCCGCGCTTCCGCCGACCTGCTTTCCCGCAAATCCGAGAGTAGGATACTCACCATTTACTAAATCGTTCGCATCGTGAGATGTCATAGTAATTCCGATTTCGCTCGCATTGTTTGTCAAGGTGTTGATTGCAGCGTAATCATCGTTGCCGATTTTAATATCTCCCGAGCTGCCGAGTAAAATGTGCTGCTCAGAGGCAGTCGTATTTTTAACGGTATATATAATCTTTACGGTATTATTACCAACGTACTCGTGGCTTAGCTTTACGGTAACATTCGTATAAGTCTCATCCTCTTCAATATGGGTTGCTTTTCCGGAGGTCGAGTTAACGTAAACCTTGCTCAGGGCTCCGGTGTTGTTATTCGTAAGAGCGTAATATTCGCCACCGTCAGTCATTACACAGGTTACAAATCCTCTTGCTCCGTAGGTAATCGGCCAAATAGAATTATTGCTTTTAACCGATTTCACAGAATAAGGAAGCGCTCCCGCAAGTATTGAGGGCGACGGGTCGTCGTACGACACGAGGATATTCTTACCCGCCGGAACTACGTTCGTGGGTTCGGTTAAGTCGGCTATTACAGTATATCCCGAAAAACTAAAACTGCCCTCATACTTTTTCATTACATGAATTTCGCAGCCACTCGTTACGCCGCTGTTTGAAGGGTTCCAGGATGACAAATTAGTCGGGCTGGAATAACAGTTGATAGTATTAAGATCTGAACAACCGGAAAAAGCGCCTGTTCCTATGCTAGTAACGTTCTGAGGAATAGTAATAGAGGTAATGTACTTTTCATTACTGAAAGCATAATCGCCGATAGTCTCAACAGAATCAGCAAGGTTGATAAGATTCACCTTACATAAGCTGCTGTAATTATCAGGCACATAAAAAGCGTAATCACCTATATAAGTAATACCGTAAGCAACAACAATTTTCTGCATAAAACCCATCTGTGTATACGGATACATAACGTTCCAACCGGGCAATGAGGAGGAAGTATAATTTTTCATATTCCCCTCACCTGAAATTACGAGGACATTATCGTCATACATAATATACTCAGCGTTTGTACCTTCTTCGCCTTCCGTACCGCAATACCCCTGAGTTTGTATACCCGGAATATTTAAAACACCCGCATACGATGTAAACGAGAACATATTGAATGCTCCGACAACCATAACGGCAGTCAGAAGTACACTGATTATACACTTAAATCTTTTTTTATATTATCAATCCTTAAATCACATTATCTTACTCAAAACTACTCTATTTTATTCATTATAGATTACATGCAGGACGAATGTCAATACAATAAAAAAACCTTGTGAAATACTAATAAAATAAACCGGAATTTTTATTGATTATAGCCTACGGCTTCCGGTAGATTAAAAGCATTTCATCAAGGTTTAAATATTTAAGCAACAGTATATTAATAATCAAGCATAGTATTGAAATCAACCTGCAAGTAATCGCAGATTTTTTTTAGCTTTTCAAAGCTCGGTTCGGACTTTCCCGTTTCATAATAGGTATAAGCGGAGCGGTGAACGCCGAGCATTTCCGCCATATTCTGCTGAGAAAAGCCTTTTGACATTCTGATTTTTCTTAAGTGATTTCCAAACTCCTTTGACATATTATTACCTCGCATTTTATATAAAATCAAGAAAGCTTTCGTATATCCATCGCTCGTGCGCACGCAGGGCGCAACTGAGCGGGAAATATAAAATGTTTTTTACTTTATAAGGAACGCAGTTTCTTATAAAGCAAAAAAGTGCGCAACTCCTCAGGAGTCACGCACAAAAAACGCATACTCCGATTGTTGCGACACAATTGTACTACTTTTCAACAAAAAATAAGCAGAAACCAGGAGCATACATTTTTACCGAGATGAAAATCAGTAAAAATATACGCTTACTTTTTGTTGGAAAATATGCAATTGTGCCGCAAGTGATATTCTAACATATCAAAGTAGCAATTGCAACCGAAAGCACGGACTTTTCACCAATCGTTTTTCAACATTAATTACGGCGGACTGTCAATACGATATAAGCGGAAAAAGTATCAGTATTGTAAATTGATTTTAAAGAATATTAATGGTAAAATCTAATCACGGATAATAATAATCCGCCTTAGAAAAAAGAAAATGAAAAGGAGAAAAAATGAGAGTATTATCAGTCATCTTCGGAATTCTGATGGTTATCTTCGGAATTTTATGCATCTGCACCCCTGTAATTACCGCACTTGATTTAAGCATATTTGTGTTTATTCTTGCGGCGGCTTACGGTATTGTCGGTATTATCAGCGGTATAGCGAATAAATACTACGGTATCGGATTTGTATTCAGCATTATAAGCTTTGTTTTTGCTATAGCTATGCTGTTCGTTCCGAATATGTTCGTTCTTACCAACGGTATCATCTTCAGCATTTTAGCCTGCTGGATTGTAATTATGAGTATAATCTCCGTTGTATCCGCACTTCAGGTAAAAAGCGTTACCGATTCAAAAATGTGGATTCTTCAGCTGATTTTCGGAATAATCGGCATTTTCTTAGGAATTTACGCGTTCCTACATCCGATGCTCTTCGGACTTACCGTTGCCTGGTTAATCGGCATATTTGTCGGCGTTCTGTTTATGGAAACAGGATTCTCGGTAATGTTTCTTGCATCATGCGTTGAAGTAGAAGAAGAAAAATAATCAGTAATATGATACAGCAGGGCAGCTTAATTACTGCCCTGCTGTTTTTCTTTATAAGTATATTTTACATACTCAAAGCTGTTTTTTTCCTCAGCCGTTTTTGACATAAACTCGTAAGCTTCGTCGCGAAGCTTTTTTCTCGCCTGCTTTTCGGAAAGCGAGGAATCGGGATAAAACGGCTCGCTTAAATAAACCGTTATATGAGGATGAAGCTTTTTAAACACCCTGCGCTGACGGTAAACCGTAACCCCCGCCACAACCGGCGAGCCGGTACGACACGGATATGAAAACGATTTATCGGAAAAGCTCCTGATAAAATTGCAATAAGGCCAGATATGCGCCTCGGGATAAATAAACACAGCCGCCTTTTCTTCAACCGCCTCCTGAAGCTTTTTATCAAAATTGCGGTAAGCCGAAAGCGCCGACGGAAGCGGAATCGCTCCGAGCAGCGCAACAAGCACTCTTATTCCCTTTATTGAAACCGTTTCCGGTCCCGTAATTATATACGCGCGCTTCGGAAATGACGAAATAGTCGGGATAAAAGCGTCGGCAATATTCTGAGTATGATTCATATACACAAAACAACCATTGACCTTTTTAAGCGCCTTGCGGTTTTTAACCCTTACGCCGAGCCAAAGCTTCGTATAAAGCCATACAAGCGGAGTCGCGAAAAGACGGTACGCAAAGAACACCGCGATTTTCCAGCCGAAGGACGGGTGACTGTAGCGGTAGGAACCGTTTACGGTATCGCTGTTTATCTTGCCGTTTGAGGAGGCGAAATCGTCATTCACCTCGTCGCTGTAATAATACTCGCGCTTCATCTAAGCGCCTCGTAAAACATTTTTTCCATCTTATCCATACATGCTTCCTGCGAGAACTCCGCAACAATTCCCTTGTAGCGCTCGCGGTATTCCTCAAGCACATCGGGGTTCTCGATAAAAAAGTCTATTTTTCTCGCTAAATCCTCGGGGTCGCGGTTTTTAAAAAGATTGCGCTCATCGAGGGCGAATTTAACCGTAGCGCTGCGCGGAGAATCGGCGATAATAGGAACCTGACCGCAGGCAAGCGCCTCCATACAGGCTATAGCTTCTATCTCAATTTCCGCGGGATGAACGTATAAATCGGCGTAGTTTAAAACGTTAAGCATCTGGTCGTGCGGGAAGAAATTCATCAGCGGCATATTAGCAAGCTTTTTCGCCTGCTCCTTTAGCTTTTGTTTAAGCGGACCGTCGCCCGCGAAAATAAGCTGAATCTTATCGGAGTGCTTTGAAAGCGCGGCGGCGTCAATGAGCACGCTGTGGCTTTTTTCCTTGCTGTAACGTCCCGAAAACAGAATAACAAATTTATTGCTGAAGCGCGGCGGCTTCTCGGTTTTTATCGGCTTAAAGCGCTCGCCGACGCCGTTTGAGATAACATACCCGTTAGTTCTCTGATGAACCGCCTGCTCAAAAACGTTTCGTATAAACTCGGTAGGATAATGCACCGCGTCAACATATCGGTAAACGCTGCGGTAAAATCTTAAATACGTCATCTGATTAGCGAAAGAATTATTCTTAAGGAAAATATGGCTTGTAAAATTCTCAGCCTGACAATGAAAGCCAGCCGTTACGGGGATATCATATTTTTTGCACATCTTAACCGCCGCCGCTCCGAGCATAAACGGTATCATAATATGGACGATATCGCTGGTTTTTATAACAGGCTCAAGCAATTTTTTATTTACGCGTGAAAGCGAAACGCCGTTTTTATTAACGTAACCGTTTACCGGACCGAGGTTAAGCTTAGGCATAATTACATACCCTTCTTTTCCTCTTTTATCCTCGTCCGAGCATACAACAGTAACCTGATGACCGCGGTTTTCCATCGCGCGTATAAGGTTCATTGCCGCTATAGTAGTTCCGTTATTTTCTGCGCCCAGCACATCACATACTACAGTAATCTTCATTTTCCTGCTTATTCCTTTAAAAAAATTACTTTTCGCAACATATAATAACAGAAATCGACAAATTTGTCCATAGCAAAAGCGCACGCATTTTCCTGCGTGCGCTTAAATGATATAATGTATTTTATAAAGCCGTATCAAATTGCGATAAACTTAAATTTATTCTTCTTAGCGTACTTATGAGCCGCGCTGTTCTTTACACCCTTAATAGTAAAGTTCTTGCACTTTGAATAAACGGGATTGTCTGATTTATTAAGAGTATAAGTATAACCAAACGCGCGCTTCTCGATTTTCTTAACATTCTTCGGAACAGTAACCTTCTTAAGCTTCTTACAGCGGCTGAACGCAGACTCCGCGATTTTAAGGCTCTTCTTTGAAGAAAACTTAACCTTTGATAAAGATGAACAGCCGTCAAACGCGTTTATACCGATTTCAGCAACATTTTTGCTGACAGTAAAGGAAGCAAGCTTCTTACAGTCGTAGAATGCATAACCGCTGATTCTCTTAACGCTTTCGGGAAGCTTGATAGTTTTTAAGGCTGTACAACTGCTGAAGCATCCGTTAATCGTCTTAATTTTATTTGTCTTAAAAGTTACCTTAGTAAGCTTTGAACTGCCGACACAAGCAAATAAATCAATACTTTTTACCGTCTTAGGAACAGTAAATTTCTTTGCGCTTTTCTCACAGGGATACCAGCAAAGCTTAGTCTGCTTTTTATTATAGAGAACGCCGTTCTTTGAGCTGTAGGTTTTATTATTGCTGTCTACCGTAATCTTTTCAACGGGCGCCTTTTCGAAAGCGTGCACATACTTCCATGTATCATGTCCGTCATAGAAGTTTTCGTCTGTTTCCCATAAGCCGATAGATTTTACATTCTTAGTGATGTTAATGCTCTTAACCGCGGTATTACCGAAAGCTCCGTTGCCGATATTCTCAACAGTATCGGAAAGCGTTACACTCGAAAGCTTTACGCAATCCGCGAACGCGTCGTTCTTAATATTCTTTACTCCCGAGGGAATCTCAATGCTCTTTAAGGAACTGCAGTGATAAAACGCTTCGTTAGCAATTTCGGTAAGCGAATTGCCAAGCTGTACCTTTTCAAGCTTTTTGCAGTTTCTGAAGCAATAAGCTGACATATAAGTTACTGTATCGGGGATTGTTACTTCCTTAATCTCCTTGTTCGGAGTGTAGGAATAGTTATTTGTGAAATAATCTTTTTCCTGATCTTCATATAAGATAACTTCCTCGGCTGCTTCATCCTCGCTTATACCGATTTTTGTTACCTTATGTCCGTCAATTTCAGAGGGGTATTCAACCTTTTGTGAGTCGCCGCAGTAAAAAACGATTCGCGCCTCTTCCCCTTCGAGCTCGTATACGAATCCGTCTTTCTTAAAGAAATTCTCCGCTGCCGAAGCAGGAAAAACCGATAAAATTGAAATAAATAATACTGCCGATAAAATTAAAGATGTTAACTTTCTCATAATAAGTCCTCCTGATATTCTGTAATTATTTTACACCTTTCGATATTGTAGTGTAAAAAAAGAGGAAAAAAGTTTCAAAAAATACAAATTCTTTAAAAAAATTTTTTT
>CAJOFK010000043.1:11098-49686 GCA_905234015.1 uncultured Ruminococcus sp. | reverse complement strand
CTTACCGCTTTTCTTTTATCAGAAGTAGAAAATTTCCTCAAATTTTTTGTCCAGCGCGATACAGAGTATCAAAGCTAATTTAGCCGTAGGATTGAATTGCCCCGTTTCAATTGAGCTTATCGTATTGCGCGATACGCCGACCATATCGGCTAAAGCCTGCTGGGATAGCCCCGCCTGAGTGCGGATTTCTTTCAGGTTGTTTTTAAGAACTAGAGCATCATCCATAATATCGTTAACCCCAAAGCGACTATTAAAAATACTGAGTACATAATTGCGATTATCAATTCATGCTTTTTTCTGATATAAAAATATTTCACAAAAAACATTACCGCTTCGCTTGCAAAAAGCGAAACAAACCACATATTGAGTATAAAGCGAAGATTATACGCAATTTCTCCGTAAATTGCGAAAGCTCCCGAAACTACGGCGAAAACTAAAAACGCGTATTTTGACGCTTTGTTTATAGCTTCCATATCCGCTAAGTCTTTTCCGCTGTTTTCTTTACGGCTTTTATTTAGTATTTCTTCTTTATTCATAACTTTACCTCCTGCCAAGTTTACTTTGCAAAACTATAATATCACTGCCAAGTAAACTTGTCAAGCCTTTTTATAAAAAATGCCGCAGTTTTTCTTGACTGCCGCGAACGTATGTGTTAATATATGGTTAAGGAGTTGTCCGAATATTTAACGGAAGCGGTTAGTCCTCCTTCTCTCAATGTCTTTTATTATAGCAGATTAGAGAAAGGAGGTGTGTACGATGACGGGATTCGAAGCTATACTGATAATTCTTTTATTGGTAACTTTGGAGGAAGTCATAAAATACATAAAAAAATAACCGCCTCAACGCCATAGAGTTACGGTTATTTTTTCTGTAATCTTTAAGGGCTGACCGTTTCTTCGGACAGCTCCGTTTTCTATTTATATTATAGCATATTAAATATTATTGTCAATAAGGTAAATTAATTATAGCGAACAGTACCGAAAAATAATGGCACACGCTGCCGAGCAGGGTGAAGATATGCCAGATTGAATGGAAGTACCTTACCTTTTTAATCGCGTAGAAGATAACGCCTACGGTGTAGAACACTCCGCCGCCGACTAAAAGCCACAGGCAAAGCGAATTCATAACGTTTAAAAGGGGATGGATAGCGAAAATTATTACCCAGCCCATCGCGATATAGCAGACTACCGACGGCTTGCGGAATTTTTCGAGGTCGATTGAGTTAAGTACGATTCCGATTATCGCCGCGCCCCATACTATTCCGAAAAGTATCCAGCCGATCGCTCCGCGCATAATCGAAATCGTAATCGGGGTGTAGGTGCCGGCAATTAAAAAGAATATTGTGTTGTGATCCATTATCCGGAAAAAGCTTTTAGCCTTTTCATTCGTGATTGAATGATACAGCGTGCTCATACAGTAAAGTATAATCAGGCTCGCGCCGAATATCGCGCTGCCGACTACCGACCACGCGTCGCTGTAAATTGCCGATAATACGATTAAAACCGCGGTTCCGCCGATTGCGAGCAGAACTCCTATTCCGTGCGTAACCGAGCTGAATATTTCCTCACCGAGGGTGTATCGTTTCAGATTCATATTTTCACCTCGTAATGATTATAATACGATTTGAATTGTATATCAATAGACATTTCGGAAATAATAATAACAATTATTTTCACGGAGGTAAATTATGATAACTGACGAAGAAATGTTACAGTGCATATTAAAAAACGCGGAGATGGGCTGCCTCGGAATAAACGACGTAAAGCCCTACGCGAGCAGCGAGGAGCTGAGTAAAGCCCTGCGCTCTCAGAATCTTGAATACGGCCATATTTACCATAACGCCTATAGTATCCTGCGCGGACGCGGATATTCTCCCGCAAAGGTCGGGAGATTTGCCGCGGCGATGACGAGCGCTAAGGCTAAGCACGAAATGAAAAACAACAGCTCCGATTCTCATATCGCCGAGATGATGATAAAGGGGAATTCAATGGGCGTTCAAAAAATCGCTCAGCATATAAGCCGCTACGATAAAAGCAACGAGGTCGTGAGCGAGCTTGCGAATAAGCTTTTAGCTACTCAGCAGGCGAATATTGAGCAGATGAAATCGTATTTATAAAGGGCTGCTGCACTTTGTGCAGCAGTCCTTAGTTGTAAGTGATAAGCGGTAAGTGATAAGAAATTTTTAAAAAAGTTTTTAAAAAATTGCATAAAACTACGCAATTTTCTCCCTTTTTGTATATATAAGTGAAAGGGGATTTTTATATGACAAATTTTTTAATAATACCGTACGCGGTTGTCGGGCTTGAGGATTTAAGCCTTTCGTCAAAGCTTTTACTCTCCGAAATCATCAGCCTGTCAAAAAAGGAAGGCTACTGCTTCGCCTCGAACGAGTACCTTGCGGAAAATATCGGCTTAAGCAAAAGAGCCGTCGCTTACTCAATTAACGAGCTTAAAAAGAACAGCTATATAACCGTCGAAAGAAAACGTTATATCCGCTACATAGAGATTAACCGAGAGAAGCTCATCGAGAAAGGTATTCCGACAAAAATTCCGGATAAATTTTTTTCTTCCAAAAGTGCAAAACCTGCACACCAAAGTGCAAATATTGCAGACACAAGTGCAAATATTGCAGACCAAAGTGCAAAATCTGCACAGTATAATAATAATTATAATAATAAATATAAAAATAATTATATATATAAAAAACCGAAAAAGAGAAAATCAAGTTATGATTTGGAAGAATTGATGAAGATAGAGTGAAGAATAGTTCTCAGTCCTCAGTTATTGTCGGGCAGACAGAACGGATTAGTAAACAACGACGAAAGCCCGACTGCTTTTGTAGCAGGAAGCAGGAAGAAGTCTACAGCAGAACGTTTCCCAAGTCTCCGAAACTTCATAGTGCGCTAAACGTGCGGGGGATATGACATTTAAGAAAGGGAATGCACGGACTGACGTGGACGAAAAAAACTCTTGACAAATGCACTGCGGTTTGATACAATATCATATTGTCGGATAGTATGAAAAGGTGTAACTTTTTCGATAGATAAAGTATCCGAAATCGCCGATAAAATCTACATTTTATTGTGCAAATTAACCTTGTTTATTTTCCGGTTTCCTTATAACCGGCTTAAATAAAAATTTTATAAAGAAGGAGGAGAAATATGCCTACATTTAACCAGCTTGTTCGCAAGGGCAGACAGGTATCTGAAAAGAAGGCAAAGGCACCTGCTCTTTTAAAGGGTTGGAACTCTCAGAAAAATCGTCCGATTGATCAGACTTCCCCGCAGAAGAGAGGCGTTTGCACTGCTGTTAAAACAGCTACCCCTAAAAAGCCTAACTCAGCGCTTCGTAAAATCGCCAGAGTAAGACTTTCGAACGGTATCGAAGTCAGTTCCTATATTCCCGGCGTGGGTCATAATCTTCAGGAGCACTCAGTTGTTCTTATAAGAGGCGGCCGTGTTAAGGACCTGCCCGGTGTACGTTATCATATCATTCGAGGCACACTTGATACTCAGGGTGTTTCGGGACGTATGCAGGCTCGTTCGAAGTATGGCGCTAAGCGCCCAAAAGCAGGTAAAAAATAAGGAAATGACAACTACCGTTTAATTAAGTAATTAAGCTTGTATTGCTGCAAGATATTCATATATATGAAATGGAATGTCTTGTTGGCATACGGGAGTTTGTCGCTTTCGAGTACCTATGATATCTCAATTATTGTGAAGGAGGGAAGCAAAGTGCCAAGAAGAGGTTCTATTGCAAAGCGTGATGTATTACCTGATCCGCTTTATAATTCCAAGTTAGTAACTCGTCTTATCAACAATATTATGCTCGACGGTAAAAAGGGTGTTGCCCAGAAAATCGTTTACGGCGCATTCGATATTATTGCTGAAAAGACAGGCAAAGACCCGTTAGAGGTTTTTGAGCAGGCTATGGAAAACGTTATGCCTGTTCTCGAGGTAAAGGCTCGCCGTGTCGGCGGTGCTACTTACCAGGTTCCGATTGAGGTTCGTCCCGCGAGACGTCAGACACTCGGTCTTCGTTGGATTACAACCTACTCAAGAGCCCGTAGTGAAAAGACTATGAAGGAAAGACTTGCCGGAGAAATCTTAGACGCTATCAACAGCACGGGTGCCGCGTTCAAGAAGCGCGAGGATACTCATAAGATGGCTGAGGCTAATAAGGCTTTCGCACATTACAGATGGTAATGTACATTACGAAAGTAGTGTAATGGTAATTTAACAGGAGGATATTTAATGTCAAGACAAGTATCACTCGAACAAACCAGAAACATTGGTATTATGGCGCATATCGACGCGGGTAAAACCACAACGACAGAAAGAATCCTGTTCTATACAGGTATCAACCATAAAATCGGTGAAACCCACGACGGCGCGTCAACAATGGACTGGATGGTTCAGGAGCAGGAGCGAGGTATCACAATCACCTCCGCGGCTACAACCTGTTTCTGGAAAGACAGTAATAAAGACGATGTAAGAATCAACATAATCGATACACCCGGACACGTTGACTTTACGGTTGAGGTTGAGCGTTCACTCCGTGTACTTGACGGTTCCGTAACCGTTCTCTGCGCTAAGGGCGGCGTTGAGCCCCAGTCGGAGACAGTATGGCGTCAGGCGGATACTTACGGAGTTCCGAGAATGGTCTATGTTAATAAGATGGACATCATGGGCGCTGACTTCTATCACGTTGTTCAGATGATGAAGGACAGGCTTAAGTGTAACGCCGTTCCGATTCAGCTTCCTATCGGTGTAGAGGATACCTTCAAGGGTATTATCGACCTCGTAACCATGAAGGCTGAGGTTTATTACGACGACCTCGGTAAGGATATGAGAGAGGAAGAGATTCCCGAGGATATGAAGGAGCTCGCTCAGAAGTATCACGACGAGCTTATCGAGTCCGTTGCCGAGCAGGACGAGGCTCTTATGGAGAAGTTCTTCAACGGTGAGGAGCTCACTGTTGAGGAGATTAAGGCTACTATCCGTAAGTGCACTATCGAGAACACTATGGTTCCCGTAACCTGCGGTACTTCCTACCGCAACAAGGGCGTTCAGAAGCTTCTCGACGCTATCGTTGATTATATGCCGTCTCCGGTTGACGTTCCCGCTATCAAGGGAATCGACCCCGATACAGACGAAGAGGTTGAAAGACCTTCTTCCGACGACGAGCCGTTCGCGGCTTTAGCATTCAAGATTGCTACCGACCCGTACGTTGGTAAGCTCTGCTTCTTCAGAGTTTACTCCGGTACCCTTCAGAAGGGCTCCGCGGTTTACAACTCCGTTAAGGGCAACCGCGAGAGAATCGGTCGTATTCTTCAGATGCACGCTAACGACAGAAAAGACCTCGATATCGTTTATTCGGGCGACATCGCGGCTGCTGTCGGACTTAAAAATACAACAACAGGTGACACACTCTGCGACGAGGATCATCCCGTAATCCTCGAGTCGATGGAGTTCCCGGATCCCGTTATCCGCGTTGCTATCGAGCCTAAGACCAAAGCAGGTCAGGAGAAGATGGGTATCGCCCTCGCGAAGCTCGCTGAGGAAGACCCGACCTTCAAGGCTTATACCGACGAGGAAACAGGTCAGACTATCATCGCCGGAATGGGTGAGCTGCACCTCGAAATTATCGTAGACCGTCTCCTTCGTGAGTTCAAGGTTGAGGCTAACATCGGTAAGCCTCAGGTTGCTTATAAGGAAACTATCCGCAAGGAAGCTACTGTCGATTGCAAGTACGCTCGTCAGTCCGGCGGTAAGGGTCAGTACGGTCACGTTAAGATTAACGTATTCCCGAATCCGGGCGAAGGCTATGTATTCGAGAATAAGGTTGTCGGCGGCGCTATTCCTAAGGAGTATATCCCCGCTGTAGACCAGGGTATCCAGGGCGCTATGCAGAGCGGTGTTGTAGCAGGCTACAACGTAGTTGACTGTAAGGTAGAGCTTTACGACGGTTCCTACCACGAGGTCGACTCGTCCGAAATGGCGTTTAAGATTGCCGGTTCAATGGCGTTTAAGGACGCTATGAAGAAGGCTGACCCCGTACTTCTCGAGCCCTTAATGAAGGTAACGGTTATCGTTCCCGACGAGTATATGGGCGGAGTAATCGGCGACCTTAACAGCCGCCGCGGTATGGTTCAGGGTACCGAGTCCGAAAACGGCACAGACCGTATCACGGCTCAGGTTCCGCTTTCCGAGATGTTCGGCTACGCTACCGATATGCGTTCTATCACTCAGGGACGCGGTCAGTACGTTATGGAGCCCGACACCTACGCCGAGGTTCCGAGAAACATCGCCGAGAAGATTATGTCTGAAAAGACTAAAAAGGATTAAAATAAACTTTTTTTAAAAAAGTATTGCAATTTTAATATAAAGTTGCTAAAATAACAACGTAAATTTTATTTAAAGGAGGATTTTTTCAAATGGCAAGAGAGAAATTTGAAAGAAATAAACCGCATGTAAACATTGGTACTATCGGTCACGTTGACCATGGTAAGACAACCCTCACAGCTGCTATCACTAAGGTATTAAGCCTTGCTGATTCTAACGCTGCTGACTTCGTAGACTACGCTAACATCGATAAGGCTCCCGAAGAGAGAGAGCGTGGTATCACAATCAACACAGCTCACGTTGAGTATCAGACTGAGAAGCGTCACTACGCTCACGTTGACTGCCCCGGACATGCCGACTATGTAAAGAACATGATCACCGGTGCTGCTCAGATGGACGGCGCTATCCTCGTAGTATCCGCTGCTGACGGTCCTATGCCTCAGACAAGAGAGCATATCCTTCTTTCCCGTCAGGTTGGCGTACCCTACATCGTAGTATTCATGAACAAGACTGACCAGGTTGACGATCCCGAGCTTCTCGAGCTCGTAGAGATGGAAATCAGAGACATCCTCAACGAGTATGAGTTCCCCGGCGACGATACACCTATCATCCAGGGTTCCGCTTATGTTGCTCTTACAAGCACATCCACAGATCCTAACGCTCCCGAGTACAAGTGCATTCACGAGCTTATGGACGCTGTTGACGAGTATATTCCTACTCCTGAGAGAAAGTCTGACCTTCCCTTCATCATGCCCGTAGAGGACGTATTCACAATCACAGGTCGTGGTACAGTTGCTACAGGTAGAGTTGAAAGAGGAAAGATCAACACTAACGACGAGGTTGAAATCGTAGGTCTTACCGAAGAGAGACGTAAGGTTGTTGTTACAGGTCTTGAGATGTTCAGAAAGACTCTTGACTATGCTGAGGCAGGCGACAACGTAGGCGCACTTCTCCGTGGTGTTCAGAGAACTGAGATCGAAAGAGGTCAGGTTCTTGCTAAGCCCGGTTCAATCAACCCTCACACAAAGTTCCGCGGCCAGGTTTACGTTCTTACTAAGGACGAGGGCGGCCGTCATACTCCGTTCTTCAACAACTATCGTCCCCAGTTCTATTTCAGAACAACTGACGTTACAGGTACAATCTCTCTCCCTGAGGGCACAGAAATGTGCATGCCCGGAGATAACGTAGAGATGGATGTTGAGCTTATCACTCCTATCGCTATCGAGGTTGGTCTCCGTTTCGCTATCCGTGAAGGCGGCAGAACTGTAGGTTCAGGCGCAGTTATCGCTGTTGACGAATAATTAATATTAACGTAAGTTAATCATTTTCCCCGGCTCAAATGAGCCGGGGATTTTTTTGTTTTTGTTTAGGGGAAAGGGCTGAGGGCAAAGGGGCAAATGAGTGCTGAGGTTAACTTCCGCCGTTTATCAAGGCTTTATATATATTAAACCTTTCCAAAGGCGGATTTGGCTCCGGGGGCTCCCCGGCGGCTCGCGGGCTCAGGATGACGGAAGCCTGAAATCCTTGTTATTTTATATTAAAAAATGCTACAGTTTAGTAATTTTTTATACTAAAAACCCGAAAATCATTGACATTACCCCTGAAAAAGTGTTAAAATAAACTCGATGCATAATGCTTCGAAATAATCTAAGGAGGAAATTTTATGAGCAAAAGCATTAGTTTGTTGAAAAAGACTACTGCGGTTACTTTAGCCGTTTTAGTCGCATTATCAACACTCTTCACAGCCGCTTTTACAGCTGACGCAAAAGCTAAAAAATACGTTAAGTCTGTAAAGGTTGCTAAGAAGAGCGTATCCGTAAAAGCCGGAAAGACAGCTAAGGTAAAGGTTACCGTTAAGGTGTCCGGTAAGGCAAGCAAAAAGTTTACTGTTAAATCCAGTAAAAAGTCCGTAGCTAAAGCTAAGGTTAAGGGTACTAACGTAGTTATTACCGCTGTTAAGAAGGGTAAGGCTGTTATTACCGTAACTACTAAGGCTAAGAGCAAGAAGGGCAAGAAGCTCACAGCTAAGATCACAGCTAACGTAAAGGCAGGTTCTACTCCCACACCCACAGAGCCTACTATCCCCGTGATCCCGACTGAGGCTCCTACAGCAGCTCCCACAGCAGCTCCCACAGAGCCTGCTACCGAAGCTCCCTCTGGCGCTACAGAAGCTCCCACAGCTCCCGTAACTGAGGCTCCCTCAGGCGCTACAGAAGCTCCCACAACTGTTCCCGAGGGAACTAAGCTTGAGAAGATCACAGTTACTGCTGCTCCCGAATCAATCGCAGTAGGCGCTACTTCTCAGATCAATGTTGTTTCCGCAACAGAAGGCGCTTATATCGCTAAGGTAGAGTACGCTTCCTCTAACGAGAACATCGCTACGGTTGACGCTAACGGTGTTGTAACAGGTAAGATGGCTAACGCCGCTCCCGTTATCATCACAGTTAAGGCATACGACGCAGCAGGCAATACCGTAAACGGTACAGTTGGTATTACTGTAACAGGCGGTCAGTATCCTAACGCTAAGATCTCCGACGTAGCTGAGAACTATGTACTCGCAAAGGGTGCTACAAGACAGCTCAACCCCTCTGCTATCGACGCAGGTCCCGAGCCGACATTCAACTATGTATCAGATACACCCGCAGTCGCTACAGTAGACGACAAGGGCTTAATCACAGCAGTAGCTGCAGGCGAAGCTAAAATCACGGTAACAGTTGCAGGTACAACAGCTCAGGCTGTATGCGTTGTAACAGTTAAGGATTCCGTAGGAATCGCTTCCTTTAAGGCTACTCACGCTAAGATTTTCAAGCTCGCTTTCACAGCAGCAGTTCCCAAGGACGACAGAGAGAAGATTACTATCACTGTTAAGAAGGGCTCCGCTACTATGGATATGAAGAAGGAATGGGCTGAGGACGGCTCATCCGTAGATCTTTCCACAGACGCTAACCTTGAGGCTACCGACTACACAGTAGCTATCGCTTCCGATACAGTTTCTATCGACGACGAGAACAAGACTGCCAAGACTACCGTTGAGAAGTACGGTATCAAGGACGTTAAGATTACTACAAAGCGCGTTAATAAGATTCACGGCGTAAGAGTTTACTTCGACGCTATTGATAATTACGGCGATAAGATTAAGGATACCTGGGCTGATAACTTTAACTGGCAGCTTTCCTGCGACGACGCTCAGGTTAAGACAACAACATTTGATTTAAACTACTATAATCAGGATTATGTTACATTAGACAACTTCGGCGACAACGACAACAAGGTTGAAGTTGATAAGACTGTTTTCGGTATTCAGGCTATCCTTAAGACCGACGAAAGCGTTAAGAGCGGCCGTGTTGATATCGAAGTTAAGTCTATCAAGATCGCTAAGGTTGATATCGTAGATATCGAACTCGAGGGCGGCGCTAAGCACATTTACGAAGAGACTACTAATAAGACATATAAGCTCGTAGTAGACGCTGTTGATAACTTCGGCGATCCGATCGACTGGGAGCAGTACAACCCCGGCACACCTTACAGCCTTTACAACAACGAGTTCAACGCTTATTCAGAGGATAAGAACCTTGTTTCCGCTCCTTACTTCGATCCCTCAACAAACGAGCTCTATATTGACGTTTACGCTTATGAGCACGGCAAGGCTAAGATTTACGCAGTTGCCGAGAATCCCGAGTACAAGACCTACGACGTAGAGGTACTCGCAGCCCGTAAGCCTCTCAGAATTAACTTCCCCGATTCCAGCGAGTACTCACTCGTTGCTAAGGAAGATAAGGACGTTAAGATCCCCGTAACCTTCACCGACCAGTACGGCGACGAGATGCTTAAGAACGCTGTAGATAACAGCTTATTCGCTTCAACATTCTCACCGACATTAAGCGACAACAACCTGATCGCAAGCTACGACTCATCACTCGAGGGCGACTTCGTAGTTTATAACGCTAAGAATGTAAGCTCCTCATCAACAGAGAAGGTTAACGTAACCTACTCAACCTATGATGACGAAATGAATCTCGTTCAGTCTTCCTTCATCATTAAGATTGACGAGGAGAGAAGACCTGACTCCATCAAGTTCAAGACTGCAGTTCCCGAGTCTATCGTAGTAAACGAGACATTGAACCTTGAGTTCCAGATTATCGACAACCGCGGCGAGGCTTGGCAGGATAACACCTTCCTCACAGTTGACCCGATCACAACAGGTATCGATACTTATGTACATGTTTCCGTAGGTGCTATCAATACTGACGGTACAGGTACAGTTACTGTTACAGGTCTCCAGGACAGCACAGTTAACAAGGATCCGAAGCTCCCGCTTAAGTTCAAGCTCACTTACGGCGGCGACGAAATTGCTTCCACAACCTTCACACCGCCTACAGTTACAGTATATCCGAACCTCGGCGGTACAACCGAGATCCAGGCTACACCTACACCTCTCCAGGTTAACTCCGGCCAGACAGTTAAGCTCACTCTCCAGGCTATGAAGAGCGATACTGAGAAGCTTACATCCTATGCTCATACTTATAAGGACGTTCAGTTTACTCAGGAGGATACAGACTCTGGTAAGACTGCAACAGACTTCAAGGATGTTGTATTCAAGAACGGCGTAGCCGAGGTTGAAATCGAGGCTAAGCTCGCTACAGATAACCTTAAGTTCTATGCAACTATCGACGCTGCCGGCTATGGTTATGTTTACGTTGAAACAGGCCAGATGGTTAAGGTTAACGTAGGTACAGCTGACCACTACAACATCACTCTTACTAAGGATTCTGTCTATGAGACTACTACCGTTGAGGTAACCTGCGTAGATAAGAACAACAACACTGTTAAGTCTTACAACCCGACCGAGAGCCACTATGTTGCTATCAAGGATAAGGAAGGCAAGGTTGTTGCTCCTAACGATCACTTCGATTCTTCATTCGTTGACTCTAACGGTAAGGTAATCATCAACTTCGTTGACGGTGTTGCTATCTTCGATACAGACTTCCATTGCTGGTTCAACAACAGCCAGGTTGTTACATTCACAACAGGCTCAATCACAGGCTCAAAGACTGCTGACTAATCCTGAATGTAATTAAACTTAATTATTCGTAACTGAATAAATCCCGAAGGCGTGCCGCAAGGCACGCCTTCTCTGTTTTTGTGGTTAGCGGCTGGTGGCCGGTGGTTAGTCTGTAGGTCGAGCAGAAAGCACAGGGAAAGAAACAACACCGGGTGCCCGACCAAAGCACTTATCACTTACCGCTTATCACTTACAACTTGCAATGACATTATTCTTGACATTTACCCCTAAAAATCATATAATTACCTTGATGCAGTATGCTTCAATTTATTATAGGGAGGAATGGATAATATGAGCAAAAGCATTGGTTTGTTGAAAAAGACTACTGCGGTTACTTTAGCCGTTTTAGTCGCTGTGACAACTCTCTTCTCGTTCTCTTTAACCGCTGACGCGGCTAAGAAGTACGTTAAGTCCGTTAAGGTTGCTAAGAAGAGCGTGTCGCTTAAGAAAGGTAAATCAACTACTGTTAAAGTAACCGTTAAGGTTTCCGGAAAAGCAAGTAAGAAGTTTACCGTTAAATCAAGTAAAAAATCCGTAGCCGCGGCTAAGGTAAAGGGTTCTAAGGTGCAGATTACCGCTAAAAAAGAGGGTAAGGCTACCGTTACCGTAACCACTAAGGCTAAGGGTAAGAAGGGTAAGAAGCTCTCCGCTAAGATTAAAGTAACGGTTAAAAAGGCGGAGCTTAATATCGCGAGCGAAAGCTCCGAGTATAACCCCCTATTAATTTCCGCGGGCGCTTCCGCAAGTCTTTTTGACCTTGACCCCGTATTCAGTCAGTACGAAGATAAGATTCAGAAGGATACCGCGATGTTCGCGTCTTCCGACGACAGCTTCGTAACCGTTAACTCTTACGGCGTAGTTACCGGCGTAAAGAAAACCTCTATTCCCGTAGGCATTAAGGTTGTTATTCAGGACGTTAACGGAAAAATCCACCAGTTCTATTCATACGTTGCAGTAGCTGACGGCAGCGACGTTCCCGTAACTCAGCCTGCAACTCAGCCTGCAACTCAGTCTGCAACTCAGGCTCCTGCTACTCAGCCCGAAACTCAGCCTGCAACTCAGGCTCCCGTATCTAACGATATCGGTATCGCTTCCTTCGGCGCTACCTCCGCTAAGATTCTTACCGTTCGTTTAACAAGATCGCTTACAAACGACGAAAAGACTAAGCTTGAATTTACTATCAAGAAGGGCAGCTCTAAGCTCACTCTCTCCAAGGAATGGGCTGACGCTTCTACCGTAAACTTTACCGCGGGCTCCGATTTAGAGGCTACTAACTACACAGCTTCTATCTCCTCGGGCAGTCTTTCTATCGACAGCTCTAAGAGCTCCGCTTCCTGCTCCGTTTCCAAGAACGGCATTAAGGAAGTAAAAATTGTTACTAAGCGTATCGCGTGCGTTAATAACGTAAAGGTTTACTTTGACGCAATCGATAACTACGGCAATAAAATCACAGGCACAAAGGCTTCCGACTTTAACTGGCAGCTAAGCTGCGCCGACGCTCAGGTTAAGACAAGTATGATTACGATTGATTCTACCAACAAGGATTATATCGTGCTCACTAACTTCGCTAACGATTCTATCGGCATTAAAGCCGACAGCACCGTCCTCGGCGTTCAGGCTATCCTTAAGACCGACGCTTCCGTTAAGAGCGGCTCAAAGGACGTTGAGGTAAGATCTCTTACAATCGCAAGCGTTACTATCGAGGGTATCGCGCTTACCGACGTAACTACACGTGTTTACACCGAGACTATGGATAAGACCTATAAGCTCGCTTATACAGCTGTTGATCAGTTCGGCGACCCGATTGACTGGTCGATGTATCATCCCGGCTCACCGAACAGCGCGTATAACAACGAGTTTAACGCTTATTCCGACAACACCGACCTCGTATCTGCTCCGACAGTTACCGACGGCGAGCTCACTATTACGGTTAAGAAGAATATGACCGGTAAGGCTCATATCTACGCCGTAGTAGGCGCAGGCAGCTATACTCCGCTTCAGATTGAGGTTCTCGCAAGCGCAGCTCCAAAGACAATCAACTTCCCCGACTCCAGCGAATATTCCGTTGTAGCAGGCGAGGATACTACAATCAAGGTACCCGTAACCTTTACCGACCAGTACGGCTATACTATGGTTAAGGGCTCCGTATCGAACTCTAAGTTCAACTCAACCTTCACAAGCATCATAAAGAGCGATAACAACCTTATCGTAGGCTATGATTCAAGCATTGAGGGCGACTTCGTAACCTTTAACGCTAAGAACTTAAGCTACTCCTCAACTCAGCAGGTTAACGTAGCCTTCGGTACATATATCGACAGCAATCTCGAGTTATCTACCTTCATCATCAAGGTTGACCCCGAGCGCGCTCCCGCTTCACTTAAGTTTACTAACGGCGGCGTTCCCGAGTCGCTTCTCGTAGGCGAGGAGGCTGTTGTTGAGTATCAGGTAATGGATAACCGCTCCGCTGAGTGGCACAGCAACTCCAACCTTAACGTTGTTGTCGATATCGCAGATACAACCTACCTCACCACAAGCTACTCTTCCGTAGCAAGCAACGGTACAGGTAAGATTACCCTCAAGGGTAAAATGGACAGCACCGGCAACTATAACCCCGCAACTCAGATTAAGGTAAGACTCGTTTATAAGAGCAATACTATTGCCGAGAGCAGCTATAACGTTGTTGTTTATCCGAACCTCTCCGAGATTAAGATGAACGCTTCACCGGCAACCGCTAACGCCGGCCAGCTCGTAACCCTTACTCTTACCGCTTATAAGAACTCTACTACTAAGCTTGACGGCTATAACCGCAAGTATTCGGATATCGTATTTACTCAGACCGACGCAAGCGATTCAAGCCGCACATCAACCGAGTTTAAGGACGTTGAGTTCGTAAACGGCGTTGCAACCGTTCAGGTAACAGCCAAGGTTGCCGCAGAGAGCGTTAAGTTCACTACTAAGATTACCGCAACAGGCGGCTCAACCTTCAACATCACCGCCGCTGAGACGGTTAAGATTAACGCGGGCTCCGCTCAGTCCTACAATATCACCGCTAAGAATAAGACAATCCTCTCAAAGACAGTTACCATGATTACTCTTACCGCGGTTGACCAGTACACAAATACCGTAACAGGCTACAGCCCGTCAGGTTCAACTTATATGACTCTTAAGGATAAGAACGGAAACAGCCTTAACCCGACTGATTACTTCTCGTCATCTACCGTTGACTCTAACGGCAAGGTTATCCTTACGTTCACCGACGGAGTTGCAAGCTTTGTGACAGCTGCCGACAAGCCTCTCCCGACCGGAGCAGTTATTACTGTTACTTCAGGTACAATCTCAGGCTCTGCAACAAGGTCATAATCAATTTAATAAAACTGCCGCCGCAATTGATTTGCGGCGGCTTTTTCTTGCTCTATAGGGAATTACTCAAAACTTGTATAAATATTCAAATGAGAGGCTTAAGATAAAAAACATTTAGCCCGGCTCCTATAGAGCGAAAGAATAATTTGTATTGCCCGCTCAGTTGCGCTCTGCGCACGAGCGATGGCTGAAGAAAACGCACGCATTTTTTGCGCACGTTTTCTTGGTCGGAAATTTTGACATAATCGTTTGAAAGTGGTAAAATAATGGTATCTGAAAAGGAGATGAAGTATATGAAAAATAAAAAGATTATTGCGGTAATTGTCGCGCTGCTGATACTGCTTTCGGCGGTTTCGGTAAGCTCCGCGGCGGTTTCCGGCAAGTCGATAAGCTACAGCTTTAAATATTCGACTCCGGGCTACGCCGAGGGCACCGTTTCCTTTAAGACCGATACCGCAGGCACCTTCAGCCTTTACTGGGCCGATAATAATAAAAAGCTCAGCGGTTATTACCCGATCAAAACGTTTAGTGAACTCCCGTCAGGCGGCGGCGGAAGCTTTACCTTCGGCGAGCATACGGCTGTTCCGTATAACGCAACGCGCGTAATCGCCGTTGATGAAAACGGCAGCACAGCCGCCGAGTACATTCTGCCCGAGGGAAAGCTCCTCGCACCCTCAGCCGGTAGTCTTAAATATAAGTTTAACGCGTTTTCCGATTTGCATATCGACCTTAACGGATACTATAAAGCCTCCGACGTTAACTGGGCTGAGGCGCTTAAATATGCCGTAAGCGAGAAAACCGATTTTATAGTATTCTCCGGCGACGTTATAACCAATGCCTCCAACCCTACGGCAGAGTGGAGAGCCTACGAGGATATCATCGGTCAGTCGGATTACGTAAATCCCGTGTGGGAATCGAACGGCAACCATGACCTGCGAAACGACCCCGACGCAGGCAGAAAGGCGTATGTGCGCGGCTCCGGTACCGATAATACTATCGCTAACTTCGACGCGGAAAAGCCCTACTATTATATCACCGAAAAAAATACAGGCGATATATTCATCTTTATGGCGCTTGAAACCGAGTCTTCTCCCGCTACCTGCGACGAGTTCTCCGACGCTCAGATGAAGTGGGTTACTAACCTTATCGAGAACAACTACTACAGCGGTAAGAATATTTATATCGTCGAACATTCGCCGATTTACGGCTTCGGCGCAGGCGACAGAATGAGCAAGCCTTTATATAAGGCTCACCTCAGCGAGGCTTATCCCTCGACCGTTAAGTTTAAAGCCCTGCTTAAAAAATACCCGTCGCTTATATTTATGTCGGGTCATACTCACGAGGATTTCTCGCTCGGCTACAACTTCTCTAACGAAAATAACACCGCCTGCTCAATGATTCATATCCCCGCGCTCGCGGGCTCTACGATAGTAAACGACAGCGGAAGCGGTCTTGAATATAATAAAGGATGGGGCGAAAACGCTCAGGGCTATATAGTTGAATCCTACGAAAACGAGGTAGTTTTCTACGGCGCCAATATCACCGATAAGCTGATTTATCCTCAGTATTCATATATTATGGAGGGCTCGGGCAGCAAGAATATTCAGCCCTCAACCAACGCGCCCGACCCGACAAATGCTACGGGTGAAACTCAGCCGCAAATCGGTTGTACAGTTCCTGCCGGAGTTGAAACTAAGCGAGTTTACTTCGCGGATAAAAACCTCTGGGGCGTAGTTTGCTGCCACAGCTGGGGCTCAGGCTCTGAGGTTAAAAGCGTATGGCCGGGTTACTTAGCTAAGTATTACGGCACAAACGAGCAGGGGGTTGACCTCTACTACGCCGATATCCCTTCGGACCATACGGGAATAGTGTGGAATAACGGCGACGAGGATGAGCAGACCGTTGATATAACGCTCGACGGAGTGAATAATTTCTTTACTCCAAAGTCGGGTCAGAGCGGTAAGAAAATCGAGGTTAACGCCTCGGTGTGGGATTACACGTCGGTTACGGAGCCTCCGACCGACGAGCCCGAGACCGAAACCGTATCAACAGCTCCCGTAACCGAAACAACGGAAGCGACTCAGCCCTCAGGCGATACCGAGCCGTCAGCAACAGCTCAGACCTCAACAACTGCCGGGGAAACTACTGAGGAAACTGCCGCTGAAACGACTACTGCCCCGAAAACAACAGCGGCTCCCGGTACGACGTCCGCATCCGCAACAACCGCCGCACCGGATACAACAGCGGCTCCCGATACAACGCAGCCTGAAACTGCGCAATCATTTAAGTACGGCGACGTTAATATGGACGGCGACATAAATATCAGGGACGTTACGGCTATTCAAAAGCACCTTGTGCTCCTGATTGAGCTGAACGACGCTCAGCTTAAGCTCGCCGACGTTAACTTAAGCGGTTTGGTGAATATCAGGGACGCTACAATTATTCAGAAATATATCGCGAAGATGATTTCCGAGCTCCCCGTTAAAGCGTCAAACGAAGGTAAAAATTCCGTCGGCGCTCAGGATTATAAGCTGCTGCTCGAAAATTACTATTCGTTCTCGTCCTACGACCAGTATCAGACGCTCAAAAAGCTGTATAAAAGCGGCGCTTCCGAGTCGAAGCTGAGCGAGGCTGCCGCGGCGCTTAAGACGCTCACCGACCATATCGGCGGCGTCGGCACCTACAGGGACACCTACTATATTGAGAATACCAAGAACTGGGATAAGATGTACGCCTACGCGTGGAGGGATTCCTCAAAGAACGCCGACTGGCCGGGAGTAAAGCTCAGTAAGGTCGGCACAAACGCCGGTCACGACGTATATAAGGTTAAATTCTCAAGCGCCGGACAGTTTACCCGTCTTATTTTCAACGCGGGAGGAAGCTCTTCGAAAACGGTTAATATCAACCTTGCCGATTATTCAAAAAATGCCTTCTATCTTACCGATAAGGATCCTAAGGAAAGATATAAGGTCGGGAGCTTTAAGTTCAGTGAATAATTGAAAATGGATAATGGATAATTATGGTCGGGCAGACAGCGCGGTATAAGCTATTACCGCGGTGCCCGACTGTGTTAATATTGATGTTTATATGCAACGTTAATTCAGCACCGTATGGAACGCGAACGTTAAAAATAACATAAAACTAACGGAGCGGCTCAAACTCTGAGCCGCTCCGTTTTAACGTTAGTATTATTCTGTTTTAGCATTAAAACTAATTGAACTTGTAAATCTTTCTCGCGATTCTGTAGAGGAAAACCGAGAGCTTGCGCCCGGGCTTATTCTGAATATTGCCGAAGCTCCATATGGTTTTATGCTTAATATACTTATACAGCTTTTTGTCGCTGTTTTTAAGATACTGCCATAAATCCTTGCGCTTTTCGTCCTTATCCTCATACTCGCAAATCTCGCAGAATATGTTCGAAATCGTCATCATCATCGTTATGTATTTGCGCATATATTTTCCGAGCTTTTTACTTATCCTGAATACGTCGTCAATCCTGTGAGCGTCTATCATAATTTTAGTAACTCTAAGCTGCTGGTCAATACGCGACGCCATAACGCTCTCGTTAACGCTCTGATCCTCTCTGCCGATAAAGTAACGGTATAAATCGAGGTTCATATAGTAGATGTTCTTAACGTAGGGCAGGGGAGTATATACGAAGATATTATCAACGTAGAAGGTGTGCTTCGGAAGAGTGATTCCGCAGTCCTTTAAAAGCTGAGTGCGGTAGATTACCGAGTGCATTAAAAGACACTGCGAAATGCTGAAGCCGCTGATATCGTCCCACGAGAAGATTGTATTCTGCGGAAAAACGTTGCGGTAGTGCATGGTGTGGGTGGTGTTATCCTCAACATGCTCGTAAACGTAGTTGAAAATCATCATATCGAGGTTTTTAACCTCAAGCTCCTTAAGCTTAACGAGCACCTGCCTTAAAGCGTCGGTGTCGAGCCAGTCGTCGCTGTCAACTACCTTGTAGTATGTACCGGTTGCGTGCTTAAGCCCCTGGTTTACGCCCTCGCCGTGACCGCCGTTTTCCTGGTGGATAACCTTAACGATATTCGGATATTTCTCCGCGTAATAGTCACAAACCTCGGGTGTATTGTCTTTAGTTGAGCCGTCGTCGATAAGGATAATTTCCGCGTCCTCGCCGACCGAGAGAAGCGTGCTGATACAGTGATCCATATACTCGGCGGAGTTGTAGCAGGGAACCGCGAAGGTTATTACCTTTTCTGTAGTCTCCATAAATATCTACATCCATTCTTTGTTTCATATATGCTTTGAAACCAAACTCGGGTTATTATATCACATTTTCGTCGGTATATCAATAATTGTGACATTTTTTTAATTTAGTCAATCAGCTTAATTTGCCCAGTTCTATATTGCGCTTGTAAGCCGCCTGAACCGCGTTTACTACGACGTCCTCTAAGTTATCGTCCTCAAGCGATTTAACGCCCTCGATTGTGCTGCCGCCGGGAGAGCATACCTTTTCAATAAGCACCGACGGGTCCTCGCCGCTTTCCATAAGGAGCTTTGCGCTTCCGATAACCGTCTGAGCCGCCATAGTAAGGGCGGTTTTTTCGTCTATACCGCATTCCTTGCCGCCCTCCGCGAGACCGCGTATAAACATATACACGAACGCAGGGCCGCAGCCCGATACCGAACATCCGGCGTCCATAAGGCTCTCGGGAATCGGCGTGAGGTTGCCCGCAAATTTCATATTTTCAAGGAAAGCGTTAAGCTCGCTTTCGCTTACGTTATCGCCTTTTGTATAAAGAATTTCGCCCTCGCCGACCTCTACGGGAGTGTTGGGCATAATGCGGATAACCTTATAGCTTCCGCCCGCGAGCTTTCTGATTGTATCAATCGAAAGTCCCGCCGCCATAGTAACGAGCACGAAATCGTCCTCGCGCTTTGAGAGCGTGTCTTTGATTCCGCCGAGCATATCCGCCATCATCTGAGGTTTAACCCCGAGGAAGATGAAGCTGCAATCTGCGGCGATTGAGTTGTTGTCGCTTACCTTTCCGCCTGTTTTATCGGCTAACGCCTGAGCCTTTTCCTCGAAAAAGTCAGCTATTTTAATATCCTTTGTGCTTTTTGAAACGGCCTTGCATAACGCTCCGCCCATATTTCCCGCACCGATAAATCCGAATGTCATTTTTGGACGATCCTTTCTAATAATGTTTTTATCGTAAAACAGTAGGGAACGCGGGTGGTTCCTTAAGCAGGAACAGCAACCCTTTTGTCGCTTCGCGACATTTCCCCTAACAGGGGAATAACTCGTTCCCTACGGTGCTAAATTAACGTTGCATATAAACATCAATATTAATACAGTCGGGCGCCGCAGTTGTTTCCTTATCCGCACCGTCTGCTCGTCTAAAGCACTTCCTGCTTCCTTCTTCCTTCTTCCTGCTTTTATGAAGGAGATTCTTTGACTATTTGCTAACGCAAATATGTCTGCGGCAACCGCTCAGAATGACAAGTCATTTACTGCCAACTACCTTACGTGTCCGTTGCCTCTGATAATGTACTTATAGGTGTTGAGCTCCTCAAGTCCCATCGGACCTCTTGCGTGGAGCTTCTGAGTAGAAATACCCATCTCGCAGCCTAAGCCGAACTCTCCGCCGTCCGTGAAGCGTGTGCTCGCGTTGACGTATACCGACGAGCTGTCGATACCCTTAGTGAAAAGCTCCGCGCTCTCGCCGCTTGCGGTAACAATAGCCTCGCTGTGGCCTGTTGAATGAGTGTTGATATGAGAAACCGCCTCGGCGGCGCTGTCTACGATTTTAACCGCTAAAATATAGTCTAAGAACTCGGTGTCAAAGTCGTTTTCGCCTGCGGGAGTACCGTCAATAATCTTAATTGCTTCCTCGTCAAGTCTCAGCTCAACGGGATTTTCCGCGCGTGAATCTACTAAACGCTCTTTAAGCTTCGGTAAAAACTCTCCCGCGATGTTCTTATGAACTACGAGCACCTCCTCGGCATTGCATACCGACGGACGGCTCGTTTTAGCGTTTTCAACGATGTTGAGCGCCATATCAATATCCGCGCTCTCGTCAACGAAAATATGGCAGATTCCCGTGCCTGTCTGAATAACGGGTACCGTTGCGTTCTTTACGCACGCGGAGATAAGGCCTTTTCCGCCTCTCGGAATAAGTAAATCAACGCAGCCGTCGGCAGTCATAAGCTCGGTAGCGCTCTGACGAGTTGTATCCTCAACGAGGAGCACTAAGTCCTTTGAAAGTCCTGCGCTCTCTAATCCCTTCTGAAGCGCTTCAACAATTGCCGACGCGCTCTGATGAGCCTCCTTACCGCAGCGGAGCACGCAGACGTTGCCGCTCTTTAAGGCGAGCGCAGCGGCGTCCGAGGTAACGTTCGGACGGCTTTCGTAAATAATCGCAACAACTCCGAGCGGAACCGAGGTTTTCTCGATAATAAGTCCGGGCTGAGGCTCGTTTGACTTAAGCACCTTGCCGACAGGTGAGGGGAGCTTTGCAACGTCTCTTACGCCGTCAGCCATACCCTTGATTCTTTCCTCGGAGAGCGCAAGCCTGTCAATCATAACGTCGCTTACGGTGCCCCTTGCTTTTTCAATATCCTCGGCGTTTTTTCTGAGGATATCCTCTGTGTTATCAATAAGCGCCTGAGCCATAGCGTTAAGCGCCTCGTTAATTTTTTCGGTTGAGATTGTGTTTACCAAAGCCTTTGCGTTTTTGGCTTTTATAAGTAATTCTTTAGTCGTCATTTCTTCCTCCTGTTATATCAGCTTTTCTTTGCGATAAATCTCGTGCAAACCGCCGTTCCGTCTAAAATATCGTAAAGTATTTCGGGATTTCTGCCGTTTGCTACTACCATATCGATTCCCTTTTCGGTTACCATTTTAGCGGCGTTAATCTTTGTAATCATACCGCCCGTACCGAGTACCGAGCCCTTTTTGCCCGCGAGAGCTTCAATCTCGGGGGTGATTTCCTCAACTACGTCAATACGCTTGGCGTCGGGGTTAGTGTTCGGGTCGTCGGTGAACAGTCCGTCAATATCGGATAAAAGTATAAGCAAATCCGCTTTTAAGGTAAGGGCGATTGTCGCGCCGAGGGTGTCGTTGTCGCCGATAACGATTTCGTCTGTTGTTACCGTATCGTTCTCGTTAATAATCGGGATTACGCCGAGCTCTAAAAGCCTGAAAAGCGTGTTGTTGAGGTTCTTTCCGTAATCCTCCAGCGCAACGTAAGCGCCTGTCATAAGAATCTGAGCTACCGTGTGATTATACTCGGAAAAGAGCTTGTCGTAGGTATACATAAGCTCGCACTGACCGATTGCGGCAGCCGCCTGCTTGGTAGGAATATCGCCGGGGCGTTTTGTGTAGCCGATTTTGCCGAGCCCCATTCCGATAGCTCCCGAGGATACAAGGGCAACCTCGTGGCCTGCGTTCTTTAAATCGGAAATAACCTTGCACATCTGCTCAACTCTTTTAATATTTAAAAGTCCCGTGTCGTGGGCGAGGGTAGAGGTGCCCACCTTAATTACTATTCTCATAAATCTCCGCCTTCCGAAGAAAAATAATCGTCGCCTTATATAATACCATTTTAAAACAATTTAGTCAATTAAAGGATTGAGATTTTTGCTATTTAAAAATTGTGAAAAATGATGTATAATATTTTAGGGGTAAGTGATAAGTGGTAAATGTTCTGCATAAAAAAATATGTCACAAAAATCATATTAACAAAGTTACAGATAGTAAAGAGATTTATAAATCGGAGAAAAAATGCTTGCATTATATCTTTTGAGCCTTAACGGCGAGAATGAAAAAGGAAAATTTGAGACGCTTTATACGCTCTACAAGGGGCTTATGCTTTCGCGCGCGTACGAAATCCTCGGCGACAGGGATTACGCCGAGGACGCGGTACATAACGCCTTTATGCGGATACTTAACAACCTCGATAAGCTGGAGGAACCCGAGCATCCGCGCTCAAAGGGCTTCGTTATGATTGTGCTCGAGAACGTCGCGAAAACGATGTACGTAAAGCGTAAAAAGGAAAAAATCGTTGAGCTCGACGAAAATATCGCGTGGGATAAAAGCGTTGAAGCTGACGCGGAGCGTAAGCTTACCGCCGAGTATGTTGCTGAGAAAATCGCCGCTCTCCCCGAAAAATACAGGGACGTTATGGTGCTTAAATACCTTAACGGCTTAAACGATAAGGAAATCGCTTCCGCCCTCGGAATCAGCCCTGCGGCGGCGAGAAAACGGCTCCAACGCTCGCGCGAGAGCTTAAGAATTCTTTTAGGAGGTTCGTATGGAAAAAGCGTTGAATAATGAGCTGCTTGTAAAGGCGCTTGAAATATACGAGAATAAACGCCTCGGCGAATATGAGGAAAAAGCGTTTACGCCCTCGAGGGATTTTGAGAAAAAAATGGAAAATCTCATTAAATCCGAGACGAGTTATTTCCGTAAGGCGACGAGAACCCCGAAGCGCAAGGTGCTTGCGGCGGTAGTAGCGGCAGCGGTAATTATGACCTCCGCATTAAGCGTTACGGCGATAAGGGAGAGCATTTTAGGCTTCTTTATCTCGCGCGACAGTCAGGTTGACGTTATCGAGTACGGTAAAAATTCCGCAAAGAGCCCCGATACTCTCGAAAAGCTCTACGCCCTGAGCTATATTCCCGAGGGTTATAAGCTCGAGGATAAAAGCAAGACCGCTGAAGCGTATGAGCAGTATTTTACTAAGGGCGAAAGCTATATCGACTTCCAGCAGTTTACGAAAAAGTCATACTCCTCCGCCTCGGACAGCGAGTTCTCCGCCGTAAAGAAAATCGAGAAAAACGGCGTAAGCTATATCATAAGAACGTACGAGGATATGACGATGCTCGTCTGGGAAAAGGACGGTTACGTCTTTGAACTTACGGGCTTTGAGAAGGATGACGAGATGTTTAAAATCGCCGCCTCGGTTGAAACATCAGGGGAGGGAGAAGAATGAAAAAATTAACGGCTGTTATAGCTGCGTTTATTCTTTTGCTTTCCTGCGTAAGCGTTGCGGCGGTTGAGGAAAAATCCTCCAATAATGCCGAAGCTGTGAATGTTGTTTCTGCGGATAAAAGCGAACCGCTTATTCTCGGGGGAAATGAGGTTTCCGATATTTTAGATGATTCCGGGGAAACCTCTACGACCGAAACAACCGGGCCGGAAATCGAGCCCGTAACGGAAACCGTTTCAACCGAGCCTGACGAGCCCGGCGGATCGGAACAGGTTGAATTTGAACCGACGGAATCTCCGATGTGGGAAACTACTGCGGACCCGGGCGTTCAACTGCCGACAAGCTGGCAGCCCTTTACTCAGGCATCTACCTGCGCTCCCGTTCAGGAGGCAACCGAGGCTACGGCAAATATCCCCGATAAACCTGCCGCAACTCAGGCTCCTGACGGAAAAAATTCAGACGGAAGGATTATTATTGAAAACAGCCCTAAAAACAGCGCAGCGGCTTTAAAAAGCAGAAAGGTTAAGCTTAATTTCACTACCGCAACCTTAAAATGCGGTAAACGCGTTAACCTCAATGTTAAGAATAAAAACGGCAGAAAAGTTACCTTCACCTCTGACAATAATAAAATCGCGAAGGTTAATAAAAAGGGAATTATCAGTACCCTTAAAAAGGGCAGGGCTAAAATTACCGCTAAGGTAGGTAAGAAAAAGCTATATTGTATCGTAAAGGTTGTAACGAGCCCGAAGCTTTCCGACAGTAAGGTTAAGGTTAAAAAGGGTAAGACCGCCGTCGTTAAAATTATCGGCAGAGCTTCAAATGTTAAGAATAAGTATAAGAGTACAGAGTACGCCCTGATTATCTCTAAGGCTAAGGCGGATAAAATTACAGTCTGCGGACTAAAAAAAGGCAGTACGGTGCTTAAAATCAAAGTGAACGGAGTTATACTTAAACTGAATGTTAAGGTTACATAAGAGGGAGTGAGTTTTATGAAAAAGTTAATTTCAGTTTTATTATCGGTATTGATAATTTTATCTTGTATCGCCGTTACGGTATATGCCGGGGAAAATTCAGGCGTGCACGATAATGTTAACGTTGATTTCTCAGACGTTTCAAATACTGAAATAACTGTTGCCGAGCCCGCAACACAGCCCGTGGATACGATTAAAGAGAGCTTTAAGGCATATCTCGAAGAAACCTACGGTAAGGGAGAGGAGTTCGAGTACAGAAATTTCGGCACGGTAGACGGATACGCGGTTGTTTACGGCTATAATCACACCGACCCGATTGAGGGTACGACTACCGAAATAGGAGATTATTGCCTGACTACTCCCGCTACTCAGAGCGAGAGCGCGGGACTGTATCTTTATAAGGACGGCAAGTTTAATCCGTTTAACGATAAGACCGAATTTTTAAAGGATAATAACGAGCTTGTCCGTAAAATCGTAGACCTGCTTACGGACAGCTTCGGCGAGGGACTTTCTGTAGGGCATGTGATTTGCAGATACCCCACCGAGCCGATTAACGAAACCGAGCCTGTTACCGAATCTCAGCCGGGCGGAGATATCGCGCCGCCGCAGGTGAATTATGAGGAAATTGATTACCTAGCGATGATGAAGAAGGCGGGTATCGACGTCGATTCCGCGAAGTTTATCGGAGTAATCGGCGAGCCCGGTTATACGGTAAACGTACTCGTTTACGCCTATAAGGGAGAGATTATAGAAACGACCGAGGATATCGCAATCGGCGATTATATTTTCTCAACCGCGCACCATTCTCCCGATACGCTGGGGCTTTATGTGGCGAACTTTAACTACTACCGCGGCTGGAGCGAATCGGTTATGAGCCTTGCCGACAGGGTTCATAATTGGGCTGACGTTAATATGAACGACGTCTACAATACGATTAAAAATTCGGACGTAAAGAACCCTGATTTCGTCATCCGTCACAGAGACGGCGACGAGGGCTTAAAATGCTATGACGCAATAAAAAACAGCTTCGGCGATCATGATTATTCAAAAATTCTCGGTAAGGTAGACGGCTGTTACGTCGTTTATGCCGGACGCTATATGGTAAGCCCTGCCGGGTACGTTGAAACGCTCGGTAAATATAACTTTGTGAATCATAATTATGTCGCGAGATGCCCGCTCGGACTTTATATCGTTAAGGACGACACCGCCTACAGCCTAAAGGACGCTTATGATAAGGGCGTTATAAAAAATGAGTCGATAGGTGACGTCGCGCGTTTAGTCGGAGAATATGTTCAGGTGGTAATATGCGAGAACAGCGAATACCGTGATTTCAGCTTCTCATGCGCTGACGCTGTATGGGGAACCTTCGGCGTGCACGATTACTATAATATTATCGGCAAAACGGGCGAGAGCTATATCGTTTACGCGGGAAATTATGAAGTACGCGAGGCTAATTATATTGAAACTCTTTACGGCTCATTAAGCGGATATGAATTTGAAAACCCGAATCAGGTCGGTAGATACGAGCTCGGGCTGTATATCGTAAATAAAAATAAGGCATATACCCTTAAAGACGCTTACGATAAAAAGATAATTTCTTTTGAAGAATTAAAAACCGTTGCAGACGCGATTTTAAAAGCAAAAGTCGAAATAAAAGTAACTTCCTTCATCGTTGAACCGACCGAGCCGTATACGGGCTGGGATGATAATACAGCTCCGACTGTGACTATACCTGCGACCGAGCCTTCGTCCCCGTACTGTATTATGCCGACAAAACCCGTCAAAAACGATATAACGGAAGAAAATCTGAAAGCTAACCCCGTTAAGGTAAGAGCTAAAACTAAAACCGTTAAGGCTGAAAAGCTTAAAAAAGCTAGTCAGACCGTAAAGCTGCTGACGGTAAAAAACGCTAAGGGCAAGGTTAAGATTACCAAGCTCAAAAAGGGTTCTTCCGCCGCGATTTATAAGAAAATCAAGGTGAAAAGCAAGACCGGCGCGGCTACTCTCTTAAAGGGTAAGTATAAGCGAGGCACCTATAAGCTGCGGCTTAAAATTTCCGTTTCCGGCAATAAGACTTACGCCGGTAAAACCTTAAGAAAAACGGTTAAAATCAAGATAAAATAACTACTCATTTTCTATATACTTTCCCCAATGTTACGCCTCCCGGGAGTGATTCCGGGAGGCGGTTTTTTGCTTTATAAGAAACTGTGTTCCTTATAAAGTAAAAAACAATTTATATTTCCCGCTCAGCGACCGCCGCCTGTGGCGGATGAAGGGAGCAAAAGCGCTCGCCAAAATAAGGAGTATCGCGAGTCCGTTCTTAGGACGAGAGAGACGACTTTATTTTGGCGCGGACCGGATGGATATACGAAAGCTCCGCACTTAGGTGCGCACGCTTTCTTGTCATTTTTTATACATTTCAGCAAATTAACCAAAGTTTAACAGATTTGTAATCGAAAAATGTCGCAAAAACTTCACAAAAACTAAAAATTTTTAAAATTTCTTTAAATTTTTTTAATAAAAGTATTGACAAATGCGAAAAACTATTATATAATGTAGACAACAAAAAACAAGGAGGTTTTGAAGATGTTACATAGACCATATAGAATTTCGATCAAAGACCTCAAGCGGAGTTTCCCGCCTAACTAAGTCAGCCGCTATGGCGGCACGTCGAAAAATAAATCATTGATGTTTATAAAAATTTAAATTAGTTTTACGGAGACTGGTCCGGTGTAATATTTAATTATAGATTTGAGTTTAAGATTTTTATAGATAGGGGATAGTCCCATGATTTGTTTATAAGATTTCTCGAGCAGATTTAAAAACTGTTTTTTATATATGGAGATAGACCAATGTTCTAGTTAGTTTTTTACTCGACTTAAAAATTTAATAAAGGTTGAGGATAGACCAATGATCTAGTTAGTTTTCAGCCCGCGGCAAATGCCGCGGGCTTTTTGTTTGTTTTCGGACTGTAAGTTCCGGGCTTTATTTTTGAGCTTTATGTTTTTGGTTCTGTGTTTCGCAGACAGACCTTGCTCAGTTTTTTGTTTATTTTTTCGTAAAATCGTTGTATAATATTTTTCATAAGCTCAGGAGGGATTCTATGAAACTTAACTTTGATAATATTGAAATGCAGGCGCTTAAGGAGTTTAAGGGCGGAGAGGGCGTTTTTAATATCCGAATGTTTTCTGACGGCGTCAATAAAATAATGCGCGGGGTATTGCCTGTCGGCTCGTGTATAGGGCTCCATACCCACGATACCGATTGTGAGATGATTTATATCTTAAGCGGTGACGCGCGGTGTATTTACGACGATACTATGGAATACTTAAAGCCGGGCGACTGCCATTACTGTCCGAAGGGACATTCCCACAGCCTGATTAATAACAGCGATACGGTGGAGCTTGTGTTTTTTTCGGTTATACCGGAGCAGTAACTAATTTGGAATTAATTTAGTGGTAAGTGATAAGAGAGTTTTAAGTTTAAAGTTAAAAGTTTTAAGGGAAGGTCGAGCGGAAAGCTTGTTATAAAAAGCAACAACGGTTTCCCGACAATATTAATACATTCGGGCAACCGCGGTATTGACTTACGCCGCTCTATCTTCACGACCTACAGGCTAACCACTAAAGGAAGGGGATCCTTCGACAGCGCTTCACTTCGTTTCGCTTGCTTAGCCTGACAGTAATAATCCGAACCGTGGTTTTGCCGGGCATATTTCCGCCTGCTCTTTGTTAAAATCCTCGTGAACCCGTCAGGGTTCGGTGCGGTTTTGCCGCGACCAGACGAAAATCTGCTCCGGCAAAACTCCGCAGGACTGAAAATGAACAGGATTTCGAGCAAGTTGCGGTGCGGAGAACGCAGGCAGGCTGACGCCTGCCAAGAGCGAAAAACCGTAAATTGCCGAAATAATGCAATTTTCAGCAGGTTCGGATTATTACTGTCAGGCTAGGATGACAGGCAATTCAAATTTCATAATGCTTTAAACGTACGGGGGATATTAATTTTATATAGGGAATGCACGGATTGACGTAGATAAATAAAAATACTTGATTTTGTGACGTGAATATATTATAATATTTGTAATTATGGGTTAATAGCAAAAACGTATTTGCAATAACAATTATCAGAGGTAATTTTATGAAAATAATTATTGTAGGATGCGGACGCGTCGGCAGAACAATCGCCGACCAGCTCAACAGGGAAGGCCACAGCATCACGGTTATCGATACCGACGCAAACGCGCTTCAGTCGGTAGCAGGCACTCAGAACGTAATGGGCGTTGTCGGAAACGGCGCGACCTTTGATACGCTCGTCGGCGCCGGGGTAAAGGACTGCGACCTCGTAATAGCCGTTACGGCTTCGGACGAGCTGAATTTATACGCCTGCTTAATCGCGAAAAACGCGGGAGCTCACCGCACTATAGCGCGTGTGAGAAATCCCCAGTATACTAACGACGTCTTAAAGCTTAAGGACGAGCTGAGGCTCTCGATGGCGATAAACCCCGAGCAGACCTGCGCGCGCGAGTTAAGCCGTCTTATAAAGTTCCCCGGAGCGGTTGAGATCGACTCCTTCGCAAAGGGAGTTGTAGACCTTATTAAGGTAAAAATCAGCTCAAAAAGCGTGCTTGCCGATAAAAAGGTCGTTGACTGCGCCGGACTCTTTAAAAACGGACTTCGTATCTGTACCGTAGAAAGAGGCAGCGAGGGCTTTATCCCTAACGGTGATTTTGAAATTAAAGCCGGAGATATCATCTCTATTATCTCCGAGAGCAAGGCGGCGGCAAGGCTCTTTAAGCAGCTCGGCGTAATAAACGCTAAAAGCCGTCATGTGCTTATCTTAGGCGGAAGTAAAATCGCGTATTACCTTGCTAAGGATTTAAGCCGTTCGGGAATGAACGTAAAGATTGTTGAGACCGATATGGCAAGGTGCGAGCATTTAAGCGAGAACCTCGACGGAGTTGTAGTAATCCACGGAAACGGTATGAATCAGGAGCTGCTTATTTCCGAGGGTATTGAGCACGCGGACGCGGTAGTTGCGCTTATGGATACCGACGAGGAAAATATTATCGTCTCGCTGTTCGCTAAGGACGTTAATCCCGACGCTAAAATAATCACGGAAATCGATAATATCAGCTTCAGCATTATCGACAGCCTTCCGCTCGATTCGGTAATTCACCCGAAGCATCTCACAGGCCAGTACATCATCCGTTATGTACGCGCTATGCAGAATTCGTTCGGAAGTAATATAGAGACTCTTTATTCAATTTGTAACGGACAGGCCGAGGCGCTTGAGTTCAAAGCCCGCGAGGACAATATGGCTATCGGCGTTCCGCTTTCTATGCTTGAGTTAAAATCCGATTTGCAGGTTGCGTGTATCAACCGCAACGGTAAAATCATTATCCCCAGCGGTAAGGATACGATTGAGCTCGGCGATACGGTTATCGTCGTAACCAAGCACAAGTGTCTTTTTGACTTAAAGGATATTTTAAAATAATGATTCACAGTGATAAGGTTTTTATAGGTTTTATTATTCTGTTTACTCTCGCGTTCAAGGCGCTGGATTTGAACGTATGGAAGTATGATATGCTGAGAGTGACTCACAGTAAAAACTATATACGGAATAATTATACCGGAGCGGGCGAGTGGATTTTATTCAGTAAATCAATACGCGAAATCGGAATTGTTCTTCCGATTATCAATTTCTTTATTCTGATGCTTTTTATAGCTGAAGCAGGCGTGTTGTACTTAGTGATGAATCATCAGGAGGTACGCTTTCATTTAGCCGTAATAACCGCGGCGTTCGCCGTTTGCAGCATTATTACCACGCTTATGACTATTCATAATTACGACGCGCTCGGCATCAGCGTAAAGGGAAATAAAGTAAACTACGGGGAGAGAATTATCACGGCGGTTTCTTTTACCGCGATAATATGCTTTCTTGCGTTTGTAAAATCACGGGGAGTTTTCTTTTAATCGGAAAACGTTTAATCAGGTGATTATATGTATAAAAGAACGTTAATTTATATACTCGGCTGGGTGCTTTTGGTTGAAGGACTTGCGATGCAGCTGGGTACAATCGTCGGTTTATGGTATAAGGAAGCGTCCTACAGGTACTTCCTTTTTATCGGACTGGCGCTTATAGCGGTCGGCTTTATTGTAGTAATTAACAGGCCTAAAAAGTTTTATATGAGGCGTAAGGACGGCTTTGCGGCTACCGCGCTGAGCTGGATTGTGCTTTCGCTTGCGGGAGCGCTTCCGCTTTGGATGAGCGGTTCCATTCCGTCGTATGTGGACGCGTTCTTCGAGTCCGTTTCCGGCTTTACGACTACGGGTGCTACGATTCTTACCGATATCGAGGCTCTCGATAACTGTATGCTTTTCTGGCGAAGCTTAAGCCACTTCCTCGGCGGTATGGGCGTTATCGTGTTCCTTCTTGCGCTTATTCCGAAGCTCGGCGGAAACGCGGGTATCAACCTTATGAAGGCTGAGTCAACAGGCCCCGAGGTCGATAAGACTATGCCGAAGCTGAGAAGCTACGCTATGGTTTTATACGCTATTTACTGCGGACTTACCCTTATTGAAACTATCCTGCTTTTATGCGGCGGAATGTGTTTCTTTGACGCGGTTACAACCGCGATGTCAACCGCGGGTACCGGAGGTTTCTCCTCGTATAACAGTTCTATAGGATATTTCAACAGCTATTACCTGCAGGGCGTTGTTTCCGTATTTATGCTGCTGTTCGGAGTTAACTTCTATGTATATATTTTAATTCTCACAAGGAAAATTAAAGCAATCTTCAAGCTCGAGGAGCTGTGGTATTACTTAGGAATGATAGCGTTCTCGACTATCATCATCGCGGTAAATATCGCTCATATTTATCCGAGCGCGTTCGATTCCTTCCATCAGAGCTTCTTCTACGTAAACTCGATTATGTCGAGTACGGGATTCGCGATTGATAATACGGATAAATGGCCTGAACTGAGTAAGGCGATAATCTGCGTCGTTACCTGTATCGGCGCCTGCGCGGGAAGTACCGGCGGCGGCTTTAAGGTTTCGCGAGTTCTTATCCTCTTGAAGGAGGTTCGTAAGGAATTCCGCCTTATCGTTCATCCTAACACCGTGCAGACAGTTAAGCTCAACGGAAAAAGACTCAGCCACGAGGTTACGAGAAACGTAAGCGTTTATCTTATCATTTACATTTTATTCGTGCTGATAAGCACCGCGCTTATCGCGCTCGACGGCTTTGATTTTACGACGAACCTCACCTCGGTGCTCGCTACGGTTAACAACACCGGACCGGGATTCTCGATGGTCGGCTCCGCCGGAAACTACAGCCAGTTCAGCATACTCTCGAAGATTATATTTATCTTCAATATGCTTGCCGGACGTCTTGAGCTTTATCCGCTGCTCCTTATTTTCGTTCCGACAGCCTGGAAAAAGAATTAATAAGAATATAATAAAACTAATAAATTGCACCTCGCCGGTTATAATATCGGTGAGGTGTTTTTATGTCAGAATTGGTTTTAAAGCGAAACGAAGCGGTCGAGGTCAGACAGTACGGCTTCGGTACGAAACTCTTTTTTCTTTACTTTCTTAATGTATGCGATTGGTTCTGCACTCAGGTTTTGATTGATACCGGTTACTTTTTTGAAGCGAATCCGTTTATGGGAAAGCTGATGGAATTTCCTATAGTCGGGTTCTTCGTGAAGTGCGTTTTGCCGCTCGCGCTGAGTATTATAATATGGCTTTTTTATAAGATTTTTAAGCTTGAGCAGACAAGGTTCACTAACTTTTTAATCTACGGCGGAGTAATCCTCTACAGCGCCGTAATCACGGTTCATATAATCAACTTCATAACGCTTTACAGTATGGGGTGATTGTTCTTGAAATATGAGCTTTGGAAGCCATACTACGGTTCTTATGTCGATATGAACGGAGACACTTTTGACGGCTGTGCCGTTAAGTTTAGTCAGCTTGAAAATTGATAAATAACAGGTATATTTTTAAAAGTATAAAACAGGGCGCGCCTCAGACAAAGCTGAGGCGCGCCTTTAATATATTGGGTAATACTGAATTATTCAACCGTAACGGATTTTGCGAGGTTACGGGGTTTATCTACGTCGTTACCCTTATTTACCGAGGTGTAGTAGGCGAGAAGCTGCATCGGAACAGTCGCCACCATTGGCATCAGCGTCTGAGAGATTTTCGGGATACGAACCATATAATCGGCAGCGTCCCTGTCGATTTCCGCTTTTTCGTCGCAGATTACTATCGTCATCGCGCCCCTTGCTTTAACCTCCTTGATATTGCTTACGGTTTTTTCAAGCAGTGAGTTCTGAGTAGCTACCGCGATAACAGGCATTCCGTCGGTGATAAGCGAGATTGTACCGTGCTTCAATTCGCCGGCGGCGTAGCTCTCGGAATGGATATATGAAATCTCCTTAAGCTTTAAGGAACCCTCCATACTCAGCGCGTAGTCAAGTCCGCGTCCGATATAGAGCAGGCTGTCTGCGGTGATGAGCTGGGTGGAGATAAACTGGCATACCGTTGAAATGCTGTTGATTGTCTTTTCAATAACCTCGGGCATTTTTACGAGCTCGCCCGTGAGCTGACGGCATTTTTCCTCATCGATTCTGCCCTTAGCGTAAGCCATCTCAAACGCCAGCAGATACATAACCGCAAGCTGAACCATATAAGCCTTGGTGGAGGCTACGGCGATTTCGGGGCCTGCGTGGGTATAAATTACCATATCGGCTTCGCGCGCGATTGAGCTTCCCTTAACGTTAACTATGGCGAGGGTTTTAGCCTTGGTGCCCTTTACGAGATTCAGTACAGCCTTTGAGTCGGCTGTTTCGCCCGACTGACTGATGATGATAACTAAGTCGTTTTCGCCGATAAGCGGGTCGCGGTAACGGAACTCGGAGGCGATATCGACGGTTACGGAAACTCTCGCGAGCTTTTCGATAACGTATTTGCCTACCATACCGGCGTGCATAGCAGTACCGCAGGCTACGATAAATATGTTGTTGAAGCTTTTAAGCGTTTCGGGGGTGATTCCGCATTCCGAAAGGTCGGGAAGACCGTTTTCGATTCGCGGAGTGATTGTGGTTTTAACGGCTGTCGGCTGTTCGTGGATTTCCTTTATCATAAAGTGCGGATAGCCGCCCTTCTCGGCGCTGTCCTCGTCCCAGTCGGCGGTCTTAAGCTCTTTTTCAACCATTCTTCCGTGAAAGTCGCAGAAGCTCACGGAGCCGTTTTTAAGTACGGCAATCTCGCCGTATTCAAGCAGGTAGTAGTCTTTAGTATATTTAATAATAGCCGGTACGTCGGAGGCGATAAACGCCTCGCCCTTGCCCTGACCTACGATAAGCGGAGATTCGCACCTTACGGCGTAAACGGTTTCGGGACGGTCGGCAAATACAATGCCGAGCGCAAACGAGCCGCGGATTTCGTGGAGTACCTTGCGGATACAGCGGATAGGATTTCCGTCGTAATAAAAGTCGAGCAGCTGAGCGACTACCTCGGTGTCGGTATCGCTTAAAAATTCGGTGCGGTCGTTCTCGATTAAGAACTGCTTAATATCCTTATAATTCTCGATAATTCCGTTGTGGACTATCGTAACTCTGCGTCCCGAATGGGGGTGAGAGTTTACGTCGGAGGGCTCGCCGTGAGTAGCCCAGCGGGTGTGGCCGATTCCGGCGTGACCCTGAGGCTTGCCTTCCTTTTTCATTTTTTCAACGAGGTCCGAAAGCCTTCCCTTGGATTTTGCAACCTCGATTTTTCCGTTTTCAAATACCGCTATACCGGCGGAGTCGTATCCCCGGTATTCAAGCTTTGTGAGCGCGGATACAAGCACATCCGAACAGTCGCGCGGTCCGACGTAGCCTACAATTCCACACATAATTACCCTCCGTTCTTTATTCAGTCGTAATCTTTAAAATCTAACAGTATAAGTATAAACCTTTGCATAGTTTTTGTCAATAGAATTTTGCAAGTCGATATATAGTTCCTGCAATATTTTATGAATATTTCCGTAAAATTTACGCATATACCTCGTAAACTGAATAAATGTTACAAAAATATTGCAAATCTCCGTTGCTTTGTAAGAGGGACAACCTTTCTTGTCATTCTGAGTGAAGCGAAGCGGAACCGAAGGATCTCCTTTTTTTAGCAGGAAGTGGGAAGCAGGAAGCGGGAAGTATGTAGGTCGTGAAGATAGTGCGGTTGAATCCAATACAACCGTTCCCGACCGGATTAATATGCGCTTCGCGCAAGCGCCCGCAAGCTGCTGGAGCCAAAGCTGCCATTGTAAAGGTTGAATTGAACGGAAAACATCATCAACGGCAGGCAATAACAGGAGCATTTGCAATATTAATACTGTCGGGAAACCTCTGTTGTTTTTTATAACGAGCTTTCTGCTCGTCTAAAGCACTTCCTACTTCCTTCTTCCTACTTTTAGGAAGGGGGGATTCTTCGACTAAATTGCTTTCACAATTTTGCCTGCGGCACGCTCAGAATGACAAGGAGAAAAAACAGCACGGCACAATTTCTGTGCCGTGCCGAAATTTTATTATCCTTTTACCGCGCTGAACGCGTTGTCTATGTCCTCAATAATATCGTCAATATGCTCGGTGCCGATTGAAAGGCGGATCGTGTTCTCGTAAATTCCCTGAGCGCTGAGCTCATCCTCCGAAAGCTGGGAGTGGGTTGTAGAAGCCGGGTGAATTACAAGGCTCTTAACGTCCGCAACGTTCGCGAGCAGCGAGAAAATCTTAAGGTTGTCAATAAACTTCCACGCTTCCTCTCTGCCGCCTTTAATCTCGAAGGTGAAGATTGAAGCTCCGCCGTTCGGGAAATATTTTTCGTAAAGCGCGTTGTCGGGGTGGTTTTTAAGCGAGGGGTGGTTGACCTTTTCAACAAGCGGATGATTGCTCAGATACTCAACGACCTTTTTAGTATTTTCGGCGTGTCTTTCGAGCCTGAGCGAAAGCGTCTCAACGCCCTGAAGCAGTAAGAACGCGTTGAACGGTGAGATTGAAGCGCCCGTATCGCGCAGTAAAATCGCCCTGATATATGTAACGAAGGCGGCGGGACCTACGACGTCGTAGAACGAAACGCCGTGATAGCTCGGGTTCGGGGCGGCGATATTCGGGTACTTTCCGCTTGCGCTCCAGTCGAATTTTCCCGACTCAACGATAACTCCGCCGAGGGTGGTTCCGTGACCGCCGAGGAATTTTGTTGCCGAATGTACGACGATATCCGCGCCGTGCTCAATCGGTCTGATGAGGTAGGGAGTGCCGAAGGTGTTGTCGATAACGAGCGGAAGTCCGTTGCGGTGAGCGATTTCGGCGATAGCGTCAATATCGGGGATATCGCTGTTCGGGTTGCCGAGGGTTTCTAGGTAAATAGCTCTCGTATTGTCCTTAATCGCGGCTTCAACCTCGCTTAAATTGTGAGCGTCAACGAAGGTGGTTTCTATGCCGTACTGGGGGAGAGTATGAGAAAGCAGGTTGTAGCTTCCGCCGTAGATAGTTTTCTGCGCCACGATGTGACCGCCGTCAGCCGCGAGAGCTTCGATTGTGTATGTGATTGCGGCGGCTCCCGAGGATACCGCGAGCGCTGCGCTTCCGCCCTCTAAGGCGGCTACTCTTTTTTCAAGCACATCCTGAGTTGAATTAGTAAGCCTGCCGTAGATGTTGCCTGCGTCGGCAAGACCGAAGCGGTCCGCGGCGTGCTGTGAGTTGCGGAATACATATGATGTTGTCTGATAAATGGGAACGGCTCTTGAATCTGTAGCCGGGTCAGCCTGTTCCTGACCGATGTGTAATTGTTTAGTCTCAAATCTATAGTTGCTCATTGTTAATATCCTTTCTTATTAAATAAAGTTAGTATTTATTAAGCGGTCGGAGTTTTCTCCCGGACATTTTCCGCTTAACCTGTTTTTTATGCCCGGGAGCCGAGCATTCGTGAATACACAGCTTTATTTTTACATCGTATATTGGAAATCATAAAACCTTCTCCTTTCGGTTGCTTCGTATTATAGCATCAATTACCTATAATGTCAATAGGTTTTATAGTATTTATTTTTTTACGATGTCATTTTCGTGCATTTTACTATAAAGTCTATTGACATAGTAGGTAAATAGGTGTATAATTTCCCAAGACAATATACGGAGGTGTACAATGAAAATTTACGCTGATAACGCCGCTACTACGAGAATGAGTAAAACGGCTATAGATACAATGGTCGACTGTATGAACAATCTTTTCGGAAATCCGTCGAGCCTGTACAAGATTGGCCAGGAGGCGAAGGAGCGCCTCGAGAGCGCGAGGGAGGAAATTGCGAAAATCATAAACGCCGAACCGCGCGAGATTATCTTTACCTCCGGCGGAAGCGAGGCCGATAACCAGGCTATTCTTTCCGCCGCTAATATCGGTAAAAAAAAGGGTAAAATGCATATTGTTTCAACCGCCTTTGAGCACCACGCAGTGCTTCATACGCTTAAAAAGCTCGAAAACCTCGGCTTTGAAATCACTCTGCTTCCGGTACACAATAACGGAGTAGCGGACGTTAAGGAGCTTGAGGCGGCGATAAGGGACGATACCTGCCTCGTTACGGTTATGACCGTCAATAACGAAATCGGTACAATCCAGCCGATATCCGAAATCGGAGCTATATGCAAAGAGCGCGGAGTTCTTTTTCATACTGACGCGGTTCAGGCGGTCGGTCATCTCCCGATTGACGTTAAGGCGCAGAATATCGATATGCTTTCCGCTTCGGCGCATAAATTCCACGGCCCTAAAGGCGCAGGCTTCTTATATGTGCGCAAGGGTATAATACTGAGCAATCTGATTGAGGGCGGCGCTCAGGAGCGCGGCAAGCGTGCCGGTACCGAGAATGTTGCTGGGATTGCGGCTATGGCGGCGGCGCTTAAAGAGTCCGTTTCAAATATGGAAAGGGATAAGGCTAACCTCACTAAGGTTAGGGATTATCTTATAAAAGGGCTTTCCGAAATCCCTCACAGCGCGTTAAACGGCGACGCGGAAAAGCGGATTTACAGCAACGTCAATTTCAGCTTTGAGGGTATTGAGGGCGAATCGCTCTTAATACTGCTCGATATGAAGGGTATTTCCGCTTCATCGGGAAGCGCCTGCACCTCGGGAGCGCTTGACCCGAGCCATGTGCTTCTTTCAATCGGAAGAATCCACGACGTAGCCCACGGCTCGCTCAGGCTCAGCTTAGAGGAAAACGCGACGATTGAACAGGCTGATTATATTATCGAGTCGGTAAAAGAGGTCGTAGCTCATTTAAGGAGTTTTTCGCCCGTATGGCGCGACCTTATGTCAGGTAAAAAGGAATTTATTTTAAAATAGGAGGAACGGTTATGGCTTTATACAGCGAAAAGGTTATGGACCATTTTATCAACCCGAGGAACGTCGGAATTATTGAGGACGCGGACGGCGTCGGCGAGGTAGGAAACGCCAAGTGCGGCGATATTATGAAGATGTATCTTAAAATTGATGATAATGTTATCACGGACGTAAAGTTCGAGACCTTCGGCTGCGCGAGCGCGATTGCGTCAAGCTCAATGGCGACCGAGCTGATTAAGGGTAAGCCTGTCAGCGAGGCGATGGAGCTTACCAACAAGGCGGTTGCCGAGGCGCTGGACGGTTTGCCGGATTATAAAATGCACTGCTCCGTGCTTGCGGAGGAGGCTATCCGCTCCGCTTTAGAGGATTATAACAGTAAGAAATAAGGTAAAAGCCCCTCAGTGAGGGGCTTTTTAGCTTTATAAGAAACTGCGTTCCTTATAAAGTAAAAAACATTTTATATTTCCCGCTCAGTTGCGCCCTGCGTGCGCACGAGCGATGGATATACGAAAGCT
>CAJOFK010000043.1:0-11064 GCA_905234015.1 uncultured Ruminococcus sp. | reverse complement strand
AAGTAAAAAACAATTTATATTTCCCGCTCAGTTGCGCCCTGCGTGCGCACGAGCGATGGATATACGAAAGCTCCGCACTTAGGTGCGCACGCTTTCTTGTTTATAGTTTTCAGTTCTCGGTTCTCAGTTTTTTTAGGGAAAAGGGGTAAGGGCGAAGGGCTAAGGGAAGGTCGTGAAGTCAGAGCGGATTTTGCTAATGCTGCGGTGCCCGGCTGTATTAATATTGCAAATGTCACCTTAACACCGTAGGGAACGAGTCCCACCCGCGAGCCGCCGGGGAGCCCCCGGAGCCAAAGCCGCCTTTGGAAAGGTTTAATATATATAAAGCCTTGATAAACGGCGGAAGTTAACCTCAGCACTGTAGGGAACGGGTCCCACCCGCGAGCCGCGGGAGCCGTTATTCGTTTCTTTGGTTAATTTTCCGCTTCGCAAAAGCGAAATTAGCTGAAGCTGAAAAAAGTCAGCGCCCGAGAGCGAAGGCGCACGCGAAATTAATCACGCACGCCTTCTCTATAATAAAGAATGGAAGAAACGGTTTATTTAATCGTAGTTCTTCATAGCCTCAAGTCCTGTCTGACCTGTTCTCACCTTTACAACTTCCTCAACGTCGTATACGAAAATCTTACCGTCGCCGATATGACCTGTATACAGCGTCTTTTTAGCAGCCTCGATAACCTTGGTTACAGGTACCGTACATACAACGATATCCATCTGAACCTTAGGCAGGAGGTTAGTCTCAATCTGAACGCCGCGGTAATATTCCGGCTTACCCTTCTGAGCGCCGCAGCCGAGAACGTGAGATACCGTCATACCCGTGATGCCGATTTCCATCATTGCGTTCTTAAGCGGCTCAAGCCTTGACTCGCGGCAGATAATCTCAACCTTGCTTATCTTCGGTGTGCCGTCGTCGAATACGGGCATCTTCTTAACCGGGATAGCCTCAGCTACCGGAGCGTCGCCGCTTACCATAACGGGAACGGGAGCGAAGTCGCCTTCCTCAATGTACTCAGGAGTCATACTGAAGCCCGCGTAAGCCGAAGGCATATTGTGCTCTGTTTCGTCGAGACCTGTGATTTCTTCTTCTCTTGAAACGCGAAGTCCGAGTACCTTCTTGATTACTAAGAACGCAACCGTAATTGTAGCTGCCGTCCACGCCGCTACGGATACGAAGCCGATAAGCTGTAAGCCTAAAAGCTCAAATCCGCCGCCGTAGAAAAGACCTACAAGCTTCTGACCGGAAGCGTTTGCGATAGAATAGCCGGGAGCTGTATCTGTTGCAAATAAGCCTACTGAAAGCGTACCCCAGATACCGTTCATCATATGTACCGCAACAGCGCCGACAGGGTCGTCGATGTGCAGCTTATAGTCAAGCAGCCATACGCCGAATACTACGAGAAGTCCGGATACGATACCGATTACTACCGCGCCGAATGCGTCTGTTACGTCACAGGGAGCCGTGATCGCTACAAGTCCCGCGAGGGAAGCGTTAAGACACATACTTACGTCGGGGTGGCCGTACTTGATCCATGTGAAAATCATACAGGTTACGGTAGCGAGAGCCGGCGCAATCGTTGTTGTGAGGAATATGGAGCCGAGCTGTTCTACCGATGTTGCGGCAGCGCCGTTAAAGCCGTACCAGCCGAGCCACAGGATAAATACGCCTAAAGCGCCGAGCGCGATGTTGTGACCGGGGAAAGCGCCGATTTTTGTAACCTTGCCGTTCTTATCTCTTTTAAACTTACCGATACGCGCGCCGAGGATCTTTGCGCCGATTAAAGCGGAGATACCGCCTACCATATGAATCGCGCAGGAGCCTGCGAAATCGTGGAAGCCCATCTGGCTGAGCCAGCCGCCGCCCCAGATCCAGTGCGCCTCAATCGGATAAATCACGGCTGAGATAACGCCCGAGTAAACGCAGTAGGAGAGGAATTTTGTACGCTCCGCCATAGCTCCCGAGACGATTGTCGCGGTTGTGGCGCAGAATACGAGGTTAAATACAAAATTCGAAAAATCGAAATCCTTGTACGCCGTGAAGATATCAAATCCGGGCTGTCCGATAAATCCGAATAAATCCTCGCCCATTAAAAGTCCGAAGCCTATCAGGATGAATGTAACGGTACCGATACAGAAATCCATCAGGTTTTTCATAATGATATTACCGGTATTTTTAGCTCTGGTGAAGCCGGCTTCAACCATAGCGAAGCCTGCCTGCATCCAGAATACCAGCGCCGCACCGATTAAGAACCATACGGCAAAAAGCTGTTCCGAAGTTGCTTCAGTTACCAGTGTTTTAATTGCTTCACTCATAATAATTACTCCAATTTACCATATTTAGTCAGTCTTTCACTAAGGAAAGGCTTTTTCAGACACCGAAAAGGATTTTACCGTATGACGGATAAGGCCAGTACTGAGCGGAGGTTTCCTTCTCCATGCTGTCGCCTAAGCTTCTTAAGTTATTCATAAGCTCGAATACAGTTTCTCTGTAATACTTAGCGAGGGAGAGGTTATCCTCATAATCAGCCGCAGCCTTAACCGCAAGCTCAAGCTCTCCGGTTGCCTTAACGAACTGCTCAAGCTTACCGCTTAAACTTTCAAGCAGGCGAACCTCGGCGTAATTCGAAAGTGTACTTGAAACGCTCTGCTTAAGCGCAACTGTTTCTGCCAGTTCCTTAACGAACGCCATAACCGCCGGAGCGATATCCTTTTTAGCCATATCGAGCATTGTAAGCGCTTCAATGTTGAGGAGCTTCGCGTACTGCTCAAGCTCAATCTCGTAACGCGCGTGCATTTCTTCCTCGGTCACGATACCGTTAAGCGCGAATAATTCAACGTTCTTCTTATCAATATAATGCTCCATAGCCTCGGGAAGGCTCTTGTAGTTGCAAAGTCCGCGTCTTTCGGCTTCTTCAACCCACTCTGCGGAGTAGTTGTCGCCGTTAAAGATAATTCTCTTATGCTCGGTGAGAGTTTTCTTGATAAGCGCCTTTAAGCTGCTCTCTAAATCGTCGCTGTCCTTAAGCTCTCTGTAGAAGCCGCTGAGCTCCTGAGCTACCATAGTGTTGAGCATATAGTTCGGGCACGCGATATTAAGCGATGAGCCGAGGGCTCTGAACTCGAACTTGTTTCCGGTAAACGCGAAGGGCGAGGTTCTGTTTCTGTCGGAATTATCCTTCTTGAAATCAGGCAGAGCCTCAACGCCTGTCTGCATTCTCGCAGCCTTATGGCTCTTATAATCCTTACCCTCGATAATGCTCTCAACGAGCGCGCCTAAGTCGTCGCCGAGGTACATTGAGATGATTGCCGGAGGGGCCTCGTTAGCTCCGAGTCTGTGGTCGTTGCCTGCTGAAGCAACCGTAATTCTGAGTAAATCCTGATACTCGTCAACCGCCTTTACAACAGCCGCGAGGAAAAGCTGGAACTGCAGGTTATCCTCGGGAGTTTTTCCGGGGTTTAAGAGGTTCTCGCCTGTATTTGTAGAAATCGACCAGTTGTTGTGCTTACCCGAGCCGTTAACTCCCGCGAAGGGCTTCTCGTGTAAGAGACATACGAGACCGTGCTTTTCCGCGGTTTTTTTCATAACCTCCATGCAGAGCTCGTTGTGGTCGGTCGCAATATTTGACGTAGTGAAAATAGGAGCCAGCTCGTGCTGTGAGGGAGCAACCTCGTTGTGCTTGGTTTTAGCGTAAACGCCGAGCTTCCACAGCTCCTCGTCTAAATCGTGCATATAAGCCGATACTCTCGACTTGATTGAACCGAAGTAATGGTCGTCAAGCTCCTGTCCCTTAGGAGCCATTGCTCCGAAAAGCGTTCTTCCCGTATAAATTAAGTCGGGGCGCTTATCGTACATTTCCTTATCAATAAGGAAGTATTCCTGCTCGGGACCTACGGTTGTTGTAACCCTGTGGACGTCGGTTTTTCCGAGAAGATTAAGTACCCTTACCGCCTCAAAGCTGAGCTTTTCCATCGAGCGCAGCAGCGGAGTTTTCTTATCGAGCACCTCGCCTGTATATGAACAGAACGCTGTCGGAATATATAGAGTTTTATCTCTGATAAATGCCGGTGACGTCGGATCCCATGTTGTATAGCCTCTTGCTTCAAATGTTGCTCTGATTCCGCCGGAGGGGAAGGAGGAAGCGTCGGGCTCGCCCTTAATGAGCTCTTTGCCTGAGAATTCCATAATTACTTCGCCGTCGCCGTTGGGGCTGATAAAGCTGTCGTGCTTTTCGGCGGTAACGCCTGTCATAGGCTGGAACCAATGAGTATAATGGGTGCATCCGTTCTCTACAGCCCAGTCCTTCATCGCGTTTGCTACTACGTTAGCTACGCTTAAATCGAGGGGCTCGCCGCTCTGAATAGTTTTCTTAAGAGCCTTATAGGTAGCCTTGGGAAGTCTTTCCTGCATTTTTCTGTCGTTGAATACGTTTACTCCAAAGTATTCCGATACGTTTTTCATTTCTGTACACTCCAATCTTTATTTCATACAGCAACAGATAAAGGCGCCGATAACTCCGTCAAAGAGTTTTCAGCGCCTTTGCTGTGTTGACGAGGTAAGTATACACTAACCGAAACCGTTTGTCAATAGGGTTTTGCAACTTTTTTTATTTTTCTTGCATAATTTCGAATAAATGCTTTCAATTATAATAAAAAAATCGAAAAAATGAAATATTCGTAACTAAAAAATGCAATTTCCTATTGACAACCCGTCAAAACGGTTATATAATACTAACTATGGTTTTACTATATATTTATATATTCGTTAATTCAAAGGCGCATTAACGTAAAAACCGAAAGGATGATAAGAATGGAAAGAAAAGGCTTATACTCCCCGCGTTTTGAACACGACAACTGCGGAATCGGCGCTGTTGTTAATATTAAGGGAGTAAAATCCCACGCGACCGTTGAGAACGCGCTCACTATTGTTGAGACTCTCGAGCACCGCGCGGGTAAGGACGCCGAGGGAAAAACCGGCGACGGAGTAGGAATCCTGCTTCAGATTTCCCACAGCTTCTTTAAAAAAGCGGCTCAGGAAATGGGTATTCAGTTAAAGGGAGAGCGCGACTACGCAGTCGGAATGTTCTTCTTCCCTCAGAATGAGCTGTTCCGCAATCAGGCTAAAAAGATGTTTGAGATTATCGCCGAAAAAGAGGGGCTTAAGGTCATCGGCTGGAGACCGGTTCCCTTTGACGTAACGGCGATAGGCAACCGCGCGCTTGAATGTATGCCTAATATTCAGCAGTGCTTTATCGAGCGTCCGGACGGCGTAAAGCGGGGTCTTGAGTTTGACCGCAGGCTTTATGTAGCGCGTAAAATCTTTGAGCAGAGTAACGAGGATACCTACGTTGTATCGCTCTCCTCGAGAACTATAGTATATAAAGGTATGTTCCTTGTAGGCGATTTAAGAAATTTCTTTACCGATTTACAGGACGAAGCCTTTGAGTCCGCTATCGCGCTCGTTCATTCACGCTTTTCAACAAATACCAACCCGAGCTGGGAGCGCGCTCATCCGAACCGTATGATAGTTCATAACGGCGAGATTAATACAATCCGCGGCAACGCCGATAAGATGCTTGCGCGCGAGGAAAATATGCGAAGCGAGCACTTAAAGGGCGACCTCGATAAGGTTATCCCGGTAGTAAACGCCGAGGGCTCCGACTCCGCTATGCTCGACAACACCCTCGAATTCCTCGTAATGAGCGGTATGGATTTACCCTTAGCCGTTATGATTACTATTCCCGAGCCTTGGGACAGAAACGGTACGATTTCAAGCGTTAAGCGCGATTTCTATCAGTATTACGCTACAATGATGGAGCCGTGGGACGGCCCCGCGTCAATACTGTTTTCCGACGGCGATATTATGGGCGCCGTACTCGACAGGAACGGCCTGCGCCCGTCGCGTTACTATATTACCGACGACGATAATCTTATCCTTTCCTCAGAGGTAGGAGCGCTTCCGGTTGAATCCGGTAAGGTTGTTAAGAAGGATAGGCTCCGCCCGGGTAAAATGCTTCTCGTAGATACCGTTAAGGGCGAGCTTGTTGACGACGACGAGCTTAAATCCCGTTACGCCTCAAAGCAGCCCTACGGCGAGTGGCTTGACTCAAACCTCGTAAGATTAAAGGACTTAAAAATCCCGAACCTTAAGGTTAATGAGCATCACCGCGCCGAGCGCAGAAAGCTTCAGAAGGCGTTCGGATATACCTACGAGGACGTTATGACCTCGATTCTTCCGATGGCGAAAAACGGCAAGGAGCAGATTGCTTCTATGGGAACCGACAGCCCGATTCCTCCGCTTTCGAACGAACCCCAGCCGCTGTTTAATTACTTTAAGCAGCTTTTCGCTCAGGTAACGAATCCGCCTATCGACGCTATCCGCGAGGAAATCGTAACCTCAACGACCGTTTATCTCGGCGAATCGGGAAATATCCTCGAGGAAAAGCCCGAGAACTGTAAGGTTATCAAGGTTCATAACCCGATTCTTTCATCAACGGATATTTTAAAGCTTAAAAATATGAGGGAAAGCGGCTTCAAGGTAGCCACAATCCCTATGCTGTACTATAAAAATACTTCGCTTAAAAAGGCGATTAAGCGCCTTTATATCGAGGCTGATAAGGCGTATAAGGACGGCGCTAATATCCTTATCCTTTCCGACAGGGGAGTGGATGAGAACCATATCGCAATCCCCTCGCTGTTAGCCGTTTCGTCGCTTCACCAGCACCTCGTAAACTCAAAGCGCAGGACCTCGCTCTCAATCGTTTTAGAGAGCGCGGAGCCGAGAGAGGTTCATCACTTCGCAACCCTCTTAGGCTACGGCGCGACTGCGGTTAACCCTTATCTTGTTCAGGAAACTATCCACGAGCTTATTCACGACGAGCTGCTTGATAAGGATTACTACGCCGCGGTAAGCGACTATAACGACGCCGTGCTTCACGGTATCGTAAAAATCGCTTCGAAAATGGGTATCTCAACAATTCAGTCTTATTTAGGCTCGCAGATTTTCGAGGCTATCGGAATTTCGTCCGAGGTTATCGACGAGTACTTTACCGGTACGGTAAGCAGGGTAGGCGGTATCACTCTTAAGGATATCGAAAAGACCGTAGACCGCCTGCACACCGCCGCGTTTGACCCGCTCGGACTTGAAACAGGCGCAGAGCTTCCCTCGCGCGGAAGTCATAAGTTCAGAAGCGGTAAGGAGGAGCACCTCTATAACCCGAGAACTATTCATACCCTCCAGGCGGCAACCCGCACAGGTGATTACGGACTGTTTAAGCAGTATACCAATATGATTAACGAGGAGCTTGCTCCCGTAAGCCTGAGAGGACTTCTCGACTTTAACTACGACGAGAACGCCGTTCCTCTCGAGGAGGTTGAAAGCGCAGACGAAATTGTTAAGCGCTTTAAGACGGGCGCTATGTCCTACGGTTCAATTTCTCAGGAGGCTCACGAGGCGCTTGCCCTCGCGATGAATATGCTCCACGGTAAGTCGAACTCCGGCGAGGGCGGCGAAAGCCCCGAACGCCTTGCGACTAAGGGTACCGAAAACAACCGCTGTTCGGCTATCAAGCAGGTAGCCTCCGGACGCTTCGGCGTAACGAGCGAGTACCTTAACTCAGCCGACGAAATCCAGATTAAAATGGCTCAGGGCGCAAAGCCCGGCGAGGGCGGTCATCTTCCCGGTCAGAAGGTTTACCCATGGATTGCTAAGACAAGACACTCAACCCCCGGCGTATCGCTTATCTCGCCGCCGCCTCATCACGATATCTACTCGATTGAGGATTTGGCTCAGCTTATTTACGATTTAAAAAATTCAAATAAAAATGCGCGTATTTCCGTTAAGCTCGTTTCCGAGTGCGGAGTAGGTACCGTAGCCGCAGGCGTAGCTAAAGCCGGCGCGGGCGTAATCCTTATCTCAGGTCACGACGGCGGTACGGGCGCGGCTCCGAGGAGCTCTATCTATAACGCCGGACTTCCGTGGGAGCTCGGACTCGCCGAGGCTCATCAGACGCTCATTATGAACAACCTGAGAAACAAGGTTGTTATCGAGACCGACGGTAAGCTTATGACAGGCCGCGACGTAGCGATTGCCGCGATTTTAGGCGCGGAGGAATTCGGCTTTGCAACCGCTCCGCTTGTAACCCTCGGCTGTGCTATGATGAGAGTTTGTAACCTCGATACCTGTCCGTTCGGCGTTGCGACTCAGAACCCCGAGCTCAGAAAGCGCTTTATGGGTAAGCCCGAGTATGTCGCTAACTTTATGCGCTTTATCGCCGAGGAATTAAGAGAATATATGTCTAAGCTCGGTGTTCGCAAGCTCGACGAGCTAGTCGGCAGAACCGATTTGCTCCGTAAAAAGGATAACCTTTCCGAGAGCGAGAGCAGGCTCGATTTATCAGCTATTATTAACGCTGATTTCAATCACGAAAAGGTTGAATACAATAACAAGAACCTCTACGACTTCAAGCTCGCTGAAACGCTCGACGAGCGTGTGCTTGAAAAGAAGTTTGATTTAAAGAAAAAAAGTAAGCAGAGCGTTGAAGTTTCCGTTAAGAATACCGACCGCGCGCTCGGTACGGCGTTCGGCTCCGAAATTACGAAGCATTGCGGAAACTCCGTCAAGGAGGATACTTTCAAGGTGCTGTGCGAGGGCGCAGGAGGTCAGAGCTTCGGCGCGTTTATCCCTGCAGGACTTACGCTTGAGCTTTCAGGCGACAGCAACGACTACTTCGGTAAGGGACTTTCGGGCGGTAAGCTCGTGCTTTATCCGCCAAAGGGCTCTAAATTTACCGCAAGCGAGAATATTATCGTCGGCAACGTTGCCCTCTACGGCGCGACAAGCGGCAAGGCGTTTATCAACGGCGTAGCAGGCGAGCGCTTCTGCGTGCGCAACTCCGGCGCGACTGCGGTTGTCGAGGGCGTCGGCGACCACGGCTGCGAGTATATGACCGGCGGCTGCGTAGTAGTACTCGGACGAACCGGAAAGAACTTCGCCGCAGGTATGTCGGGCGGTATCGCGTATGTGCTTGACGAGCATCACCATCTCTACCGCAGGCTCAACAAGGAGCTCGTAGAGTGCGGCGAGATCACCGAGCAGTCCGATATCGAAAGAGTTAAAGCGCTTATCGAGGAGCACGTTAAAGCGACAGGCTCCGAAAAGGGCAAAAAGGTTTTAGCTGATTTCGAGAGTTATCTTCCGCTGTTTAAGAAGATTATTCCTCACGACTACAAGCGCATAACCGAGGAAATCGCTAAGAACGAGGCTAAGGGCTGCGACCCCGACCGCGCTAAGATTGAAGCGTTTTATACCTTGGTAAAAGTAAAGAATGAGGAGGAGCAGTAATGGGAAAACCCACAGGATTTATGGAATATGAACGTGAGGAAGCCCGCGCTTTCTCCGTAAATGAACGTATAAAGAATTTTAACGAGTTCCACGAGCCGCTGAGCTTAGAGGAACAGAAAAAACAGGGAGCACGCTGTATGGAGTGCGGAGTGCCGTTCTGCCAGTCGGGACTTAATATCGGCGGTATGATAAGCGGATGTCCGCTTAACAATCTTATCCCCGAATGGAACGATTTGATTTTCAGGGGCAATATGGAGCAGGCGTACAGCAGGCTGAGAATTACCAACAATTTCCCCGAGTTTACTTCACGCGTATGTCCCGCGCTGTGCGAGAAGGCGTGTACCTGCTCGGCTAACGGCGACGCCGTAACGGTTAGAAATAACGAGTATACTATCGTTGAAACCGCTTATAAAAACGGCTGGGCTAAGGCGTACCCGCCTAAGGTAAGAACTAAAAAGAAGGTTGCCGTAATCGGCTCCGGTCCCTCCGGGCTCGCCTGCGCAGACCAGCTCAACAGGCGCGGCCACAACGTTACCGTTTTTGAGCGCAGCGACAGAGTCGGCGGACTTCTGATGTACGGTATCCCGAATATGAAGCTCGATAAAAGCGTTATTAAGCGCCGCGTCGAGATTATGAAGGAGGAGGGAATAGTCTTTAAAACCGGCGTGAATGTCGGCAAGGATATTTCCTATAAAGAATTAAAAGAGAGCTTCGACCGCATTATTCTCGCCTGCGGAGCCTCAAATCCGCGCGATATTAAGGTTGAGGGACGCGACGCCGAGGGCATTTACTTCGCGGTGGATTTCCTTAAATCGACTACGAAAGCCCTGCTTGATAACGGACTTGAGGAAGGAACGTTTATTAGCGCAAAGGATAAGAACGTTATCGTAATCGGCGGAGGAGATACCGGCAACGACTGCGTCGGAACCTGCGTGCGCCACGGCGCAAAGAGCATTTTACAGCTTGAGATGATGCCGAAGCTCCCCGATACAAGAGCCGAAAATAACCCGTGGCCTCAATGGCCGAGAATCTGTAAGACGGATTACGGTCAGGAGGAAGCCGCCGAGGTTTACGGAAGCGACCCGAGAATTTATCAGACTACCGTTAAGGAGTTCTTAAAGGACGAAGACGGAAAGCTCAGAGCCGCGGTGCTCGTTAATCTCAGCTTTGAGAAGGACGAAAAAACCGGACGAATGAATATGAAGCAGGTTGAGGGCTCGGAGTACGAGGTTGAGGCTGAGCTTGTGTTGATCGCCGCGGGATTCTTAGGCAGCGAGAGCTACGTCACCTCGGAGTTTAACGTTGAAACCGACGGAAGAACGAATGTTATCGGTCAGAACTCTACCCATAAAACGAGTGTTGAAAACGTCTTTACCGTCGGCGATATGCACAGCGGCCAGTCGCTCGTAGTAAGAGCAATCCGCGACGGACGCGACTGCGCCCGCGAGGTAGACGAAAGTCTGATGGGTTACAGCAATTTGTAAATAATACTGCGCTTTCGTGTAAAATTTCTTAACGTCTGCGTAACACATGTAACACCTTGTAACACATACGTTACACTTTTTGAAATCCCTGAAACCCGCATAAATACCGGCTTTTCAGCATAGTGTAACACTTGTAACACTTTATTTCTTTATAAGAAACTGCGTTCCTTATAAAGTAAAAAACATTTTATATTTCCCGCTCAGTTGCGCCCTGCGTGCGCACGAGCGATGGATATACGAAAGCTC
>CAJOFK010000042.1 GCA_905234015.1 uncultured Ruminococcus sp. | reverse complement strand
TTTCGTCCCCGACTGCTGACGCGCCCAGCGGTAATGCTGTGCTGATAAGAATCAAAAGCGCAAGAACCACACTGATCGGTGATAATACTTTTTTCATTTTTAAAAACCTCCGTAATAAATTTAAACGGCGTTACAGCATTCGATAGGTGCAGTAACACCGTGAAAAACATTTTAGTTTTCTTTGAGCATCTTTTTGGCTTTGCCGAGATAGTATATCTGGAAAATGTAGAGGAATACGGTAAAGCAAAGCGACAAGCCCGATAACCAGTTGACGATAGAGCCGAAAACTGTCGATTCAGCGCCCCAGCGACCAATGAAACTCAGAACAAATGTCAAAATGTATAAGATAACCAGAGTCGTGAGTATATCTTTGCCGTGCTTAACCATATCAGGTCTGCTGCATTTTACAGACAGAGCCATCAGACCTAAGATAAGGAAAATAGTCGCGAGCATATTGCAAACATTTAGCCATCCAAAGAAACCTGTCTGGTTTGCGAAGAAAGACGCCGCAACGGTAAATACAATACTGAAAATCACACATAAAATAGCTCTCTTAAAGCTAACCTCATCCTTGCCTGCCTGGAAATAGCCGACTATGCTCATAATTCCCGCAACGGCAATTATAATACCTGCGACAAGAACACAGGCTCCCGTAGCGATAATAAGAGTGTCGAAAGTGCCTTGATCGACGTTTCCCGAAACCGCGATAAAGCTCAGTACCATACCGACTCCGCCGATCAAGGCACCAATTAACGAAATGATTTCGGCGTTAAAAATCTTGCTAACGCCTTTTGCTGCGAATGGAAATTTCATTTGTTTCTCTCCTTAAATTTTTTCATATACATTTCTCTATGTATACATTTTAATACTATCATAAATAAGATAAAAAACAACTCTTGTGTCACAACGACACATTATTTTTACAAAAGTACTTGAGTTTTACAATTATATTTCCTATAATGAAATTATGATTACACAAGAGATAATATATATGAATGAATCTTTTGGCGAAATCTTAAAACGTTTCAGAACCGAAAAGAATTTATCTCAACAGCAGCTTGCCGATATTTTAATCACTAATTTAAGAACATTACGATACCGGTAAAGGTCAGTATTATCAAAACCAGCACCAGTAAATGCAGTTTCCATTTATCAACAATCAACCCGACAAACTCTCTGAGAAAAGCGTTCGGAAAGAAGTACCACTTTGTTTTTGAGGAGATACCGCGGGCATTTTTTAAACCCAGCTTTTTCGCGAGGATGTATCCCCTGAAAACGTGGTAGTTTGTCGTAGCGAATGCCGCGTTGTACTCATTTTCAGCGTCCGCTTCAATTATTTTCTTTGAGAGCTTAATGTTTTCAAAGGTGTTGACGGATTTCATCTCGGGTAGAATCTTATCTTCGTCAATTCCTTGCTCCGTTAAATACCTCTTCATTGCCTCGCCTTCGGAGATTATCTCGTCAGAGCCCTGACCGCCCGAGGGAACGAATTTAACTTCCCTGCCGTTTTCTTCAAGCTGCTTTTTTGCAAAGTTAATCGCGGCGTCAACACGTCCTTTAAGAATCGGAGTTAAGGAGCCGTCTTTTCTTATAGCGCAGCCGAGAATAATAATGTAATCCCTGTCCATAGGCGGAGTGTTGCGGCTCGCGAGGAACGCTGACAAGGCGGTAGCAAACAGCATACACAGAAAATAGCTGAGAAGTACGGAAAACGCGCCGGATGATATTGTAAATAATTTAAGCTCGTCAAAGTAGGTTTGATCAGCACACAATCGGTTTATTACATGTCCCGCAAGCCATAAAATTCCGAGAATAACTCCGAGGAGATTCTGTATTCTGTAACCCTCATGACGAATAAGCCAAAGGTTACTGATTATAAGCAGTATACAGAAAACTGCCATCGGTATTGTGACCGCCCTGCTGAACTCATCTCCCGACTGAGCGGTATAATAAAGATAGTTTCCTAAACCGAATTGATAACCTAATCTGAACGAATCGATAATAGTCGCAATATTAGCGATAAGGTAATGAATAATAAATAATCCTACGCCGCCGAAGGCAACCATAGTATATCCGAACAGGGCTTTTTTCGCGCAGTAAATATACAGGTACACCAAATCGACCGCAAAAACCGCCGCCAACAGCAGAAATAATACAATCACATATAAGCTGCCCTCAAAATCGATAAGGTAGCTCAGGCAGAATATTGTTCCGAACGGGCCCGCCCAGTATTTGATTGTTATATCACCGTCAAAATCGGAATTATCGACTTTTGTGATAAATCTTACCTCATCATATCCGACGGATTTAGGTACAAATGTAGCGTAAACAGTATTGTTCACGGTCTTTACGTCCTTCAGCTCCACGTTATCATTTTGAGCTTTATATTCCGTACCCGTTACTTTCATCTGATTATATATTATATTATACACGGGAAAGGTGTATTCTCTCGCGCAGTAAACAGTAGTAACAAGCGCTGAGATTATGATAAAAGCAGAAACAAACAAAAGAAAACGTATATGTCCTCTAAATCTTCTTTTCATCAGATTCCCCTCCGATTCATCCTGCAATTATCATATCATACAGAGTAAACATAATCAACCGCTTATTACAAGAATTTCGTATATCCATCGCTCGTGCGCACGCAGGGCGCAACTGAGCGGGAAATATAAAATGTTTTTTACTTTATAAGGAACGCAGTTTCTTATAAAGTAAAGAAAATCCTCCGCCCGTTGAGAGCGGAGGATAAAACTTTTATTAGCTGCCGGAGGTCGGGATGTAACCCGAGATAACGCCGGCTGTTTTAGAAATGGGCATTGTCTGAATAACAATTTTACCGGGACCTGTGACGACTGTGTTGAACAGTCCCTCGCCGCCGAACATAATGTTCTTAACTCCCTGGATTCTCTCGATATCCATTTTGCAGGTTTCGTCCATCATAACGAGGTGGCCTGTTTCCATAACCTTTTTCTCGCCGGGTGCAAGAGTATACTCCTTGATTGAACCGTCAACCTCGAGGAATACCAAGCCGCTGCCTGTAAACTTCTCCATAATAAAGCCTTCGCCGCCGAAGAAGCCTTTTCCGAGCTTTTTCTGGAAGAATACGGACATATCAACACCCTCCTCGCACGCGAGAAAAGCCTTTTTCTGAGCGATAATGCTCTTTCCCGCGGTAAGCTCAACAGCGAGAATCTCGCCGGGGAAAGAAGACGCGAACGCAATCTCTCCGGCATCCTTAGCTATGTAGGTGTTTCTGAACGCCGACTCTCCCGAGAACATTCTTCCGAACATTTTTCCTACGCCGCCCGCGCTGGTCTGCATTTCGAATACACCGTCCATCCAGGACATTCCGCCTGCTTCGCAAATGATTTTTTCGCCTCTGCCTAATTTGCAGATTACTGCGGGCAGATTTCCTCCGATAATTTCATATTGCATAATTTTTCCTCCTTGTATTAAAATTATTTAACTGCCTGATTTTACTCTGAAAATCAAGCTGATTATTCATATTATTATTTCCATACCGATTTTCTGAGGAGTAAGCCCCATAGCCTCGTAAAACTTAACAGCACCCTTATTACAGATCCATACATTTAAAGTAACGTTATAAAAGCCCTGCTCTTTAGCGTAATTTATAACGTAATCGTAAAGGAGCTTTCCGGCGCCTTTTCCGCGCTGAGCTTCATCAACGCAGATATCGTCAATATACAGGGTTTTTATATCGGTTAAAACCGAGTCGTTTTTAATCTGCCTGTGAATACAGAACGCGTGGCCGAGCGCCTTGTCATCCTCATCAACACAAACAAACACCGGGGTTTTATCGTCATTAAGAATATCTTTAAGTTCCTCCGCGCTGTACTTGGTTGCAGGTCCTTTAAAAATATCGGGACGTCCGTTATGATGAACCATATCAACCTGAGTTAAAAGCCCGAGGATTTGCGGAATATCTTTTTTTCGAGCCCTGCGCACACCTAGCTTCATAATTCCTCCGAAAATTTAATTCAAGTCCTTATTTTGACGGTTTTCCGATACCCTCGGGGCATTTAATTGACGCGAGATACTTCTGAATAAATGTTGCGTCGATTATTTCAAGTCCGTCACCCTTAATATCGGCGTTTTATATTAATTCAATATCCAGTATATACGAAAAGCCGGTTACCTCGAATATTTCGTTAACGGTTTCGTTTACGTTAATAATCTTCATCTTACCGCGCTTCGCCATATACTTCTGAGTACCGAGCAGTATTCTAAGTCCGGCGGATGAAATATAATCGAGCTTTTTAAAATCAAAAACAAGCTGCGCGGCGCCTTCTATCTCGTTTTTTATAGCCTTCTCGAAATCCGGAGCAGTTACGGAGTCAATTCTTTCCTCAACGGAAATTATTAATTTATCGTTTTCTTTAAATGTATTAATCTTCATTTATATTCCTCAACTCAATGCTTTTTTGTGTTATTGTATAAGGCGTACGTCCGATAACGGCGCTTCGGCATTCGTTAACGGTTTTCTGCATTTTTTTCGCCATTTTCTTTATGTTGCCTAATACGAAATCGTCTTTAGTATCAATCATAAGCACGAACCTGTCCTCGAGCGCCTCGACGTCCTTTATCGCCTCGTGCTTTCCGAACTCGATTATATCCTTCTCGTTGGTAAGCGAATCGAGGTCGTAGAGGAAGCTGAGGTTGCGCCCTGCCGCTACGTCAATCTCGTCGGCTAAGCGGATAAGCGCCGAAAGATACGGGAAACAGATTGTGTTTCCGCCCTCAACAGGCAGCGCAATCGGATATTCGTCCTCATCGGTTAAAATAGTTTTTCGGTGACCGCGGGAAATCTGGATAATCGCCCTGAGGTGTTCTTCTGAGGGAATATCAAATAAATCCGCATATTTTTCTATAAATAATCCGGAAAACTCGTTGTGAAAGTCGCGGATAACGTCGGAAACGTGCTCACGGCTGTGAGTTTCAAAATAATTGCCGAAGTCGATTTTCTTCGAAAACTCCTCGTAATCCTTCTTACTTACTCCCATACCCGTATCGTGAAAATAACATCCCATCAGAAGACTGTAGATTTCATCGGCGTTAAGCTTTTCAAGCTGAGGTCCTATAATCCTGTTGCAGAAGTCTATTACATTCATCGAATGAAGCGCGGTATGGTCGGTAAAGGTCGGAAAAATCAGAAGATAATTATTAAGAATATGCTGAAGTCCGAATACCGATTCGGTAAATCTCCCGTGAAGCTCGGGGCTTAGTTTTCTAAGCCTGCGCTCCATAGCGTAATCATAAGAATTATTATCCATAAGTCACCTTTAAAATAAGATTATCAACTGTGTTTATCGTAACATATTACAACCTCATATGCAATGGTTTTTTATAAAAATCTTCAAGAAAGCGTGCGCACCTATATCCATCGCTCGTGCGCACGCAGGGCGCAACTGAGCGGGAAATATAAAATGTTTTTTTACTTTATAAGGAACGCAGTTTCTTATAAAGTAAAAAAACTCCGCCCGAAATGAGCGGAGTTTAGTTTTATTATTATACTATTTAATATTCAGTCCGAAGCAGAGCATTTCGGGAAAATAAAGTCCCCAGTAGAACTCCTTATGCGCTGCGTCCTGATCGATAACCATAGTCATTTTATCGGCGGGATATCCCGCTTTTTCAAGACGTTTACCCATTGAAATTACGGCGTCGTACTGAATCTGCTCGGTAAAGTCGCTGTTTCCTGCGGAAATGTATAAATTCGGCACGCTGCCTGTAAATTTCTTGTCGGCTAAATAATTATCCCATACATCCTCGTCGAAGAAGTCGAAGGAAGGAGACATCGCTCCGATATAGCTGAACAGCTCGGGGTGCTCCATTCCGATATAGAACGCCTCAAGTCCTCCGTTAGAGGAGCCTGCAAAGCCTCTTGTTGAGTTGGTGTTGTAATTGTTATCAATATAAGGGATAAGGTCCTCCGCGAGGAATTTCGAGAAGTTCTCCCCTTCCAGCTTAACATCCTTGTAATACTCCTCGGGAATCTCGGGAATAGGCTTAAGACTGCCGATGTTCGGAGTAAGCTCGGTCATACGCTTTGCGTCATTCGTAACAACGCCTACGATAATTATGCCGTCGCCGCCGTTGTTCATCAGCGTCTGAATCGTATCGTCGCAGCACCACTCGCCCTTTGAGCGGTATCCTTCCATACCGAAAATATTCTGAGCGTCGCTCATATAGAGAACGGAATATTTCTTGGTTTTATCCTCGGGATTATAACCCTCGGGAGTCATAATGGAAACGTTTTTTGTATAGCCGCCCGGGTAATCCATTTCGATATCTTCGATTTTGCCGCCGAACTGCTTGCCGTAGGTATAAACACCCGCGGAATATTTTCCGTTAAACTCCGGCGTGTCCGAAGTAATATAGAAGCCCGAGCTCGCCTTAGTAACGGGAATTGGAGTGGTTTCGTCGGTACCGTTGCCGAATACAGCGCGGTCGTATTTATCGAGGTCAAAAGCCGCGCAGTAAACGTCCTCGCCGTAGCTGTTTTTCTCTAAAAGCTTCATTTCGGCATTTACGGAAGCTCCCGATTCACGGTTAAAGAAACGAGCTTTAACATCGGACCATTTTTTATTATTTGCAAAGTAGATTTTAAAGCCGTCTTCCTTTTCTTCTTTCTTATTTTCCTCAGCGGCTTTCTTAACCGTAACGGTTAAGGTCTTGCTCAGCTTCTTGCCCTTAACATTCTTCGCCTTCGATGTAACGGTAATCTTAGCGGCACCCGCCTTTTTAGCGGTAATTTTGATTGAACTTTTTTCAACCTTAACCGCCGCTACGGAAGGTTTAGCAGATTTTGCGGTAAACTTCTTAGACGCGTTGCCCTTAACCTTAACCGCTACCTTAAAGGATTTAACGGCAGTTTTCTTACCTGCGGGAATAGTAATCTCCGCCTTTGATTTAACGCTGATTGACTTAACATACTTCTTTGACTTAGCCTGAGCGCTGAAAGCAACCGCGGAAACGCAAAGCACCGCGCAAAGAAATACGCTTACAAAACTCTTTAACCCTCTCATATTATCCTCCTTAAAGGTTATTTTTAAATGATTATAACATTATAATCTGAAGTTAATCTGAATTTTTATAAAAAATAAAAACAATCCGTAAAATTCAATGGGCGTCACGCTAAGCGCAACGCCCGTTGTTTGGTTTTAATTACGGATTCGCGGGAGCTGTAGTTTCCTCTTCCTTTTCGTCGATCTGATTAGAAGCAACAGTTTTAAACGAGCACATACAGCCGCCGTGATTCAAGTTCTTTTTATAGACGTTATAGAATACACGGAGCTTTCCGTTTGCGTCGTAGTAACGGATATATGAACGAGGATTTACTGAACTCGGGTGTTGCGTAATGGAGAAATACGCTCGTAATGGTTGTATTTCTGAAGGTATCGATACCCATATTACCATATACATAAGCCTCGTTGTAGGTATAAACATCATTCTTTTCATTAGAAGAGGGAGAATGCATATTTATATTGAAGGAAATCGACTTTTCCTGGAACAGCGAGTAGCTTTCGTTATTTTCGTCCTTTCGGCAGTCAATCGCAATCGCCTTTTTCTGCCTTTTGTTAAACATAAAAAACCATTATATAAATATACATATTATTTGTACAATATTTTAAAAAAAATTACAATTGACATATCCATACAAAAAACCGGGGGTATTTTGTCTAATGTGCTTAGAATTATTCGTCTTAAATACGCTTATACTTAAAATGAAATAAACCCCCGCATTTATTCCTATATACGAACAGCCCGCCGCATTTGCGACAGGCTGAAAGGAATAATATTTTTAATAATTTACAGCGATTCGGTGAGGATTTTAACGAGGTCATCCTCATAAAGCGGAACGTAGGCTTCCTCGAGCCCCTCATTTACCGCGATATGGTGAGCCATCTCCCCTATACGGCTTTCGTCTATACCGACGTCCTTTAAATGCATCGGGATGTCGATTGACTCAAAGAACTTATAGGTTGCTTCAATCGCCTGATCAGCTATCTCGAACTTATCCTGATTCGGGTTAATACCGAATACGTTAACGCCGTATTTTACGAAGCGGTCAACTGTACGCTCGCTTAAAATATACTTCATCCACCTCGGCGTAATAATCGCAAGTCCTACGCCGTGGGTTATATCGTAATACGCGCTTAAAGCATGCTCGATAGCGTGGCACGGCCAGCCGGACTCGCTGTTGCCTAGGGAGTAAATTCCGTTGCAGCCGTAGGTGCAGGCGAGCATCATCTCAGCTCTCGCAGTATAATCCTCGGGATTTTCAATACACTTTACGGCGTTTATCATAAGGCTCTTTAAGCCTGCTTCCATAAAGCCGTCGTTTAAAAGCGTTGAATCCCCGCAGAAATACTGCTCCATAATATGGTTCATAGCGTCGGCACAGCCCGCGGCGGTCTGATTCTTCGGAACCGTGAAGGTGTAGGTCGGGTCGAGGAATGAAACGAGCGGGAAATTATGCGGATCCATATAACCGATTTTATCGTTGGTTTCGGTTCGGGAGATAACTCCGCCGCAGTCGTACTCGCTTCCGGTAGCGGCGAGGGTAATTATATCAACAATCGGGATTGAGTCGGTCGCGAAAGCCTGATACGAAATCAAATCCCACGGATCACCGTCATACTTAGCGCCTGCCGCGATAGCCTTTGAGCAGTCGAGTACGCTTCCTCCGCCGACGGCAAGTATAACGTCGATATCGTTTTCCTTACAGATTTTAACGCCGTCGAGCACGCTCGGGTCGTACTTAGGATTAGGCTGAATATCGCTCAGCTCATAAATCGTAAAGTCCTTTAAAAGCTCTTTAACCTTATCGTAAAGCCCGATTCTCTTAATACTGCCTCCTCCGTAGGTAAGCAGTATTTTCTTTCCGAAGCCGCTCATAACCTCGGGGAGCTCTTTTATAACGCCCTTTCCGAAGATGAGTCTTGTCGGGGTTTGGTAATCAAAATTCTGCATAATGAACCTCCTTTATTATTTCTGCTTATCCGATAGTTTAATAATAGCAGAAAGGTTTAAAAAAGTCCACAAGAAAACGCACGCAGAGCGCAACTGAGCGGGCAATATAATATTTTTACTTTATAAGGAACGCAGTTTCTTATAGCAGAAACCTCCGCTTAACTCAAGCGGAGGCAGTAAAAAAATTATCTCTTTTTATAAAGCACGAGCTCGGGGTTTTTACCCTCAGCTTCATAGGTTGAAACAAGGATAAAATCCATATTCGCGAGTACTCCGAAGCAGCGCTCTCCGCCGAATTCGGGCTCAAGCTGAGTTCCGAGGTAGGTAGTCTCGTCGTTTAAAAACTTTGCGCTCATACCGCCGGGAAGCGGATAAGCGAGGTTAACGAAGCTTCCTACTAACGCGTTGAGCTTTTCAACCTCGGGCATACCCTCGATATGAAGGTCGTTGATTTCCTTAATCAGCTGCTTTTTAAACGCGTCGAACTCGCCGTTATCGCTGAGCTGTTCGTATCTTTTCCAGTAATCGAGCTTCGGGAGTTTCTGCTTCATAAAATCCCTCGCCTGCTCCTCAGTAAAGCCCTCTTTAACCATAAGCGGAATACAAACCTCAATCAGCTCGTCCATATCGCTGTAGGTGTAGGTACCGTCGGCGTAGCACCATTTACAGTATTCCTCATTAGGAGTGCCGTCCTTTTCACGGCTGATTATCTCGTCCTCAAGAGGCATTCCGCAGCACTGACAGAAAAGCTGCTGCGGCGCTCCGAGCAGGGTGTTGATTGATACGTTGAAAAGCTTTGAGAGCAGCTTCAGGGTTTCCGTATTCGGAACGGTTTCACCGTTTTCCCAGCGTGATACCGCCTGACGCGTTACAAAAACCTTTTCCGCAAGCTCATCCTGCGAAAGCCCGTTTTTAGTCCTGAGTTCATATATAACATTTTTTGTATTCATAGTAACGCCTCCCTTTTGATTTCAATTTTATTTTAATACTAAGGCGCATAAAAATCAAGCAACGTGCTGTTGCGTTTTTTATAAGATGTTAATTATTAAGAGCATTTAAAAGCTGCATAGGCAGACTGCCGATATACGACTGTGCCGAGCTCTTATTACTCGCGGCGAATAAACGAATATTATTCTTTTCATTGATATAATCAAGTGCGCAGTACGTTCCTATTACGCCCATATGACCGATTCCGTCCTTATACAGCCGTTCAAGCCCGTAGCCGTAACGGGTTGCAGATTCGGGCGAATAGTCCTTTATCATTTCACGGAAGCTTTTTTCGGAAATAAGAGTCCCGTCGCTGAGAGCTCTCATCCATTTTTCCATATCGGCGGCGTTTGAGGCGATATCACCCGCGCCGTTGGGCAGTCCACGGGGATTTATACTTTCTCCGTTTTCGCCTTTCATAAGTCCTTTTGCCCACGAGGGATTATCTTCTACATCCTCGATAAACCCGCTGTGATTCATCTTAAGGGGCTTGAAAATATTTTTCCTCACAAATTCGTGATAACTCTGCCCCGATATCTGCTTAACTATATCGGCAAGCAGAAAATAATTCGAGTTGGAATACGCGTACTTGCTGTCGGGTTTAAACTTAAGCTTCTGAGAAAAAATCCACTTCTTTACGGCTTTTATATTTTCTTTTTCAGAATTATTATATGATACTCCGCTGCAATGTCCTTCATTTACCATATCCATAATTCCCGAACGCATTGTGAGCAGGTTTTTTATTGTAATAATTTTTCCGGTTTTATATTCCGGAAAATACTTATCAAGCTTATCGTTAAGATTAAGCTTTCCCTTATCGCGCAGCATTATTATCGAAACCGCGCAGAACTGCTTTGAAACCGAACCTATATACATAGACGAATCGGCGGTAAAGTCGTTTCCGTCGCTGTCCTTACCGTTTGCGTAACGGTATACTTCTTTACCGTTTTTCGTAAGGCTTACAACTCCCTTAAATCCGCGGCTTTTTAAAACTTCGTCCGCTTTCTTCGCTGCGGAATTAACCTGTTTTTCAACCGCAGGCTTTTCCGCCGTTGAATTACCCTGAGAGCAGGAAACGGTAAAGCTTAGAATAATTACGGTTAAAATAAGTACAACTATCTTTTTCACAGCTTTTCACCTCTTACATCAACGCGTCGATCTTATGATAAAACATCGCTTCAAGAAATTCGGAAAAGATATTGCGCCAGTACGGAGTAGCGTGACCTCCGTTTTCGTTAAAGTGGAAGGCAAGCTTATTTTTCGGATAATTCATTTTATTAAGCAGATTCACCATCGCAGTCGCTTCTTTTCCCGTATCGTTTTTCTTTCCTCCGGTATAAATATAGATAAAGGGAGCGTTTTTATCAAAAGGCGTTTTCTTAATAAATTTACTCCACGCCGCGTCATCATAGCACCAGAACGACGGTGAAAAACAACCCGCAGCGCCGATTTTTTCGGGATGAGCCATAGCGGTATAAAACGCCTCGAGCCCGCCGAGAGAAACTCCGGTCACAGCGGTATGACGCGCGTCGGGATATACGTTATAGTGCTTCTGAATATAAGGCACCAGCGTATCGCTGATAAAATCCGCAACCTTGTTGCCGAGCTTTTGAGAGGTGCCCTCCTCGTGCGCCATTTTACCGAGGTCGGGAATCAGCTCGTCGTCGCGATAGCAGGAGCTTTCATCTCCGTGAGTTTCAACCGCGACAACAATCGCCCTGAAACCTGCTGCCGCCGTCATAGCTTTAACCTGCTCGGGAATATTTTCGCAACCGCTAACCGAGGTTCCCGGCTGACCAAGATATACCATTGCGTCGCCGTCAAGCGCATATATTGTCGCGTACTTTTCATCCGATTTTCCGTCATAGTCGTCGGGAGTCCAGATATGAACCGTTTTATCATAGCCGTTACATTTTAAAGTAACATCCTTAAACTTATAAGTATAATTGATTTTTTCTCCGTAGGCATAAGGCATTAAGCCGTCGTCGCCGTTATTCCAGCCGCTTACGCACTTATTAAACGCGAATTTTTCCGTAGAAATGCCGTCATAGGTTATATAGACCATATTATAGGCTGAGGTATCTCCCTCGCAGGAAAAGACGCTTGCCTCGCCGTCGTCCTCTATCCTATCCATTTTTATATTCTCGCTCTTATCGGTATCGCTGTTGAAGAAGGTCGCGACAGCTTCCTTACTGCACGACTTATCCCTGAAATACAGCGTATGAAGGCTTTCGGATTTTTTATCCTTAATATTACCGCACGACGTTATAACCGCCGCAATCATAAAAACTGCGAGTATTAACGATATTATTCTTTTCAATTAAACCGTCTCCTTTTCATTTCCTGAAAATAGTATATAACGTCAATCTGAATTTCAGCTGAAGAAAGTTCATTGAAATAATTCTCAAGAAAGCGTGCGCACCTAAGTGCGGAGCTTTCGTATATCCATCGCTCGTGCGCACACAGGGCGCAACTGAGCGGGAAATATAAAATGTTTTTTTACTTTATAAGGAACGCAGTTTCTTATAAAGTAAGAAAGCGTGCGCACCTAAGTGCGGAGCTTTCGTATATCCATCGCTCGTGCGCACGCAGGGCGCAACTGAGCGGGAAATATAAAATGTTTTTAACTTTATAAGGAACGCAGTTTCTTATAAAGTTAAAAAAGAGCGCTACATAAAGCAAGGCTCATCTTTTACATATAATTTTGAAAATCAGCAAAGCTGAAATAGCGGTTTTCGCGTCTTGAAGCAGTAGGAGTATTTACGTTAACGTCTCCGCCGCCGGGATCTACGCTGCCTGATTCAAGCAGTACATCCGCGCTGTTAAGGAGCTCAACAGAAATCTTCGGTGATAAATATTCTAATTTCAAATTATAGCCCCCCTTACACATTATAATCACAGCTATAAAAATAGTTATGTGTGTTATAGCATATAACAATGATTTGTCAACAGTTTTTTGCAAATTTGTTGTATTTTCCGAAATAATGTCAGTTAATAATGATTATCGGCTCGCCTTTTGACTGAATTCCGCCGCGGTAAACCTCAACTTTTTTACCGTCAATAAGATTCGTATAGAAACCGTCCGGGAAGTTTACGGGGATGTACGCGCTTTTACCCTTAAGCGAGAAAACGCCGAGCGCTTTCTTTTCATCCTTTGAATGAACGGCGGCTATAAACTCTCCGGAAACCGCCTTAAGCTCGTATTTGCTGTCGGTAAAAATATCGTTCTTCTTTATTTCAGCGAGGTTTTTTATAAGTCCGGATAATGAAACCGTGCCTGAGCTCCAATCCACCGTATCCTTATCAAACAGGCTCGGCAAATGTTCGGCGCCGAACTCCTGCCCCGCGTAAATAAGCGCCATTCCTTTCTGGAAGAACATAAACGCCGTGTAGTTTTTCAGAGCCATTTCATCGGGAATTAAAAACGCGGCGCGCGTCTGGTCGTGATTTTCGAGGAAACGCAGCTTAACGTAGTTATCAGGGTAAATATACTCCTGACGGTTAACCGCCTCAACGTATTTTTCAAGACTGCATTTTCCCTCAACATAAGCGCGGAAATCCTCGTAGCAGTCATACTCATAGCTTATATCAAATGCGCGGAAAATCTCGCTGTCAGATAGCGCAGTGAGTCCTCTTGAGCGCAGATGCGTAATAAATCCGGGCTCTACGCTCTCGCTGAGCCATATACAGCCGGGGCGCACCTTTTCAACCTCTTCCCTCGCCTTTTCCCAGAACTTAACCGGGATAAGCGGAGCTACGTCACAGCGGAAGCCGTCAACGATTTCAGCCCACATTTTAAGGGTTTCAATCTGATAATCCCACAGCTGCATATTATTATAATCGAGGTCGATAATATCGCTCCAATCACCTACGCGGTTGCCGAACGAGCCGTCCTCCTTATGATAAAACCACTCGGGATGCTCCGCGCTTAAAACGGAATCGGGTGAGGTGTGGTTATACACAACGTCAATAATACACTTCATCCCGCGCTTATGTATTTCATTTACGACCGACTTAAAATCGTCTAATGTACCGAACTCGGGATTAACCGCGCGGTAATCGCTTATCGCGTACGGAGAGCCGAGGCTTCCCTTGCGTTTAAGCTTACCCACGGGGTGTATCGGCATAAACCATATTATATCCGTGCCGAGCTCTTTGATACGGTCAAGCTCGCTTTCAACCGCCTTGAAAGTACCGTCCTCGCTGAAATTACGTACAAAAATCTGATACATCAGCATATTTCTCATTTTCTTGGGAGTATTATCTGCCATATTCATCCGCCTTTCTTTAAAACGTCTTTAAGCATATTATAACATATGATTTTAAAAATACTATATTATACTATTGATTTTAAGTAAAAAATATGTTACAATAATCCGGCAAACCTGTTTCGTTTAAATAAGTGAGCGGCAGGCCCTGCACGATTGAGGTCTGTGAACCATGTCAGGCGGGGAACCGAGCAGCATTAAGCATTACTGAGATGCGATGCAGTAAGTCTGTCGTTCACTTATTTAAACGAAGGGCCGTAAGTGCGGTCTTACGGTTTGCAATTTTTTTGCTGACCGCTAATGAGGAGTGAGTATTTTGTATCAGGTTCTTTACCGTAAATGGAGACCTAAGGTTTTCAGCGACGTCGTCGGACAGCCGCAGGTAACCCGCACGCTTGAAAACGAGCTTAAAAGCGGAAGAATTAACCACGCTTATCTTTTTACAGGCTCGAGAGGTACGGGTAAAACCACCTGCGCTAAAATACTCGCAAAGGCGGTAAACTGCCTTAACCTTCAGGACGGCAATCCGTGCTGCGAGTGCGAAAACTGCAGGGGTATTGACGACGGAAGTATTCTTGACGTTGTTGAGATGGACGCCGCCTCAAACCGCAGAATTGACGATATCCGCACGGTAATCGACGAATCTCAGTTCAGACCCGCAAGGGCTAAGTACCGCGTTTATATCGTAGACGAGGTTCATATGCTCACTAACGAGGCGTTTAACGCTCTGCTTAAAACGCTTGAGGAACCGCCCGAGCACGTTATTTTCATCCTAGCTACTACCGAGGTTCATAAGCTTCCGACTACGATTTTATCAAGGTGCCAGCGCTTTGACTTTAACCGTATCTCCCCCGAGGAGATTACAGGGCGCTTAAAATTCGTTGCCGAAAACGAGGGCGCTTCCATTGACGACGACGCGGCAATGCTTATCGCGGCGATTTCCGACGGCGGTATGCGCGACGCTATTTCGCTTATGGACAGGTGTATCGGCACGAGCACAACCGTCACCCCCGAAATTGTACGCGGCTGCGCCGGACTTGCGAGAAAGGATTACCTCTTTGAGCTCAGCGCCGCGTGTATCAACAAGAACCCGACTAAGGCGCTTGAGGTTCTCTCTCAGCTTCATAAGGAGAGCAAGGATATGGCGAAGCTTTGCGACGAGCTTTTAGACCACTTAAGAAGCCTTATGATGATAAAATGCACGAGAAATCCGCGCGCTCATATCGTTATGGCAGCGGACGAGTTCGAGCAGGCTCAGACTCAGGCGGATTACCTTACGCTCGGCGAAATCGTGTATATGATGGATATTCTTCAGAACGCGTATCAGCGTATGGGTAAAGGCAACAGCAACAGAACCGAGCTTGAAACTGCGCTTGTTAAGCTTTCGGCTCCCGAGCTTGAGGGAACGAATGAGGCGCTTGTCGCGAGGGTATCGGCGCTTGAGAAAGCGGTTAAATCGGGTATCGCGGTTCAGACTGTTGAAACTAAAGCGGAACCCGTTGAAGCCAAGCCCGAGCCTGTTGCGGAAAACAAGAAGCCTGCCGAGGTTAAGCCCGAGCCGGTTGAAGCTGAACCCGAGCCCATAGAAGAAAAGCCCGAGGTTAAAACCGAGTCCGCCGTAAAAGAGGACGACGAGCAAGCTCCCCCTCCGTGGGAACCGCCCGCGGGAATGATTACCGATAATCCTCCCGAGCCTGAGGAAAAGCCTATTCCTAAAGAAGAACCCAAGCCTCAGCCCCCGGCAGCTCCGGCTAAAAATGTTGACGTTGAGGAAATCTACAACAACGCAAAGCCGTTCAGATTATGGCCCGAGGTTGTTGAAAATATAAGAAAATATTCGCGAGGAATCGCCGCGGCGTTCAGCAACACCAACGCCTACGAAAGCGGAAATTATATCCTCATAGATTCCGACAGCGAAATTCCGTTCAGGCTTTTAAGAGAAAGCTCTCAGCGCGATAATATAAAATCGGCAATCCGTGAGATAACCGGAAAGTCGTACAGTCTCGGTCCCTACAGAAAGCCCGAGAAAAAAGAGGATAAAAAGGACCCGCTTAACGATTTAGTAAATAAGCTTAAGGAAAGCGGAATCAACGTTACCGAGGAGTAACGAACTATCTATACCGATAACTAACAGAAAGGAAATATAATTATGAAAGCAAGATTACCTAAGGGCTACGGCGGCTCAGGCGGAGCCGGCAATATGCAGCAGATTGCGCGTCAGGCGCAAAAAATGCAGGAGGCTATGGAGGCTGCCACAACCGAGTTAGAGGCTAAGGAATACTCCGCAACCTCCGGCGGAAACGCAGTTAAGGTTGTTGTAACGGGTAAAATGGAGGTTAAGTCGATTGAAATCTCCCCCGAGGTTATCGACCCCGACGACGCGGAAATGCTCTGTGACCTCATTATGGCGGCAACAAACGAGGCTTTAAGAGCCGCTAATCAGGATAAGGAAGAAACTATGGGCGCGCTCTCCGGCGGAATTAACCTTCCGGGTATCTTTTAAAAATGGCTAAATATAACGTAGCTCCGCTTGAAAGACTGGTGGAGCAGTTTGAAAAAATGCCCGGCATCGGGTATAAAACCGCTCAGCGGCTTGCATATTATGTACTGAATATGTCAAAAACAGAAGCGCAGGGTTTTTCCGAGGCAATAATTGAAGCTCACGAAAAAATCCGTTACTGCAGGGTTTGCTGTAATATAACGGATAAGGACTTGTGTCCGGTATGCGCGAGCGAAAAGCGCGATAAAAGCGTTATCTGCGTTGTTGAAACTCCGAGGGACGCTATGGCGATGGAGGCTACCGACGAATACAGGGGCACCTACCATATTCTCCACGGAGCTATCTCCCCTCTTAACGATATCGGCCCCGACGATTTAAAAATCAAGGAGCTTATCGCGAGGCTCTCGGGCGACGTCAGCGAGGTTATTATGGCGACTAACCCGACAGTTGAGGGCGACGCGACTGCGATGTACCTTTCGCGCCTGTTAAAGCCGATGGGCATAAAAGTAACGAGGCTTGCGTACGGAATACCCGTAGGAGGCGACCTCGAATACGCCGATCAGGTAACGCTTGCGCGCGCGTTGGAAGGCAGGAATGAGCTTTGAGTGATGAGATAAAAACTATCGCGAAAAATAAAAAAGCCTATCACGACTACTTTGTTGAGGAAACCTTTGAGGTCGGAATTGAGCTTAAGGGCAGCGAGGTAAAGTCAATCCGCGCCGGCAGGGTTAATCTTAAGGACAGCTGGTGCTCAATAGTAAAGGGCGAGATTTTCGTTAACGGAATGCATATCTCCGTCTATGAGCAGGGCGCTGTCTGGTGCAAGGATCCGCTGAGAGTGCGAAAGCTTCTTATGCATAAAAAGGAGATTAATAAGCTTTTCGGTCAGATTCAGCAGCAGGGCTATTCGATTATCCCCTTAAGCGTATATTTTAAGGGCAACCGAATAAAGCTCGAAATCGGTCTTTGCAAGGGTAAAAAGCTCTACGATAAGCGCGACGATATGGCGAAAAAATCCGCTAAACGCACGATTGAACGTGAATTGAAAGAACGATACAGGTAGAAATAGCAGCTCGTGGCCAGTGACCGGTGACTAGACACTAACCACCGGCCACTAATATAAACGGGGATGTAAAGGTTTCGACGGGGGTTTTGAACCTTGGTAAGCGAGTAGCGGTGTGGAACCGCTATAAAATCCACAACCTAAATTTAAACGGCAAAACTGAAAAGTTAGCTTTAGCAGCGTAAGCTGCTTCGTCCTGCCGAGGAGCACCACGGCTTCGGCAAGGGCGTCGACTTAGTGGTAAATGTGAATCGGGGAACGCTCCTACCCCGGTCACACATCAGGAGCTACCGAAGTATAAAGCCTGTTATTGGGCGTTAGACTGAGGGAATTTAAACCAATAACTACACTCGTAGAAAGCCCTGGCAAGAAACTTTCGGACGGGGGTCCGATTCCCCCCATCTCCACCAAAAAGAGATAACGCCTTAACGGCGTTATTTCTTTTTTATATAAATAGGAATCGGAAGGGCGTAAAAAACTCCCGGGTATTGCGCCCGGGAGCTTTTCATTTATTAAGTTATAAGCTTATCAGATTATAAACTAAACGGTAGGATCGTAAACCTTACCCTCAAAGAGGATTACGTCGTTGCTGTCGGTAAGAATAAACGCGAAGTTTTTATCCATAACGAGCTCATAATATCTATCAATCTCAATCTCCTCGGGTGCGGCGCAGCCTTCTTCGACTTCAATAATAGTAACAGCCGCGGCTTTAACTCCGGACTTATCAACCTCGATTACGGCGTCCTGAATAATATCCGATACGGTAAGAAGATTATCGCCCGGAAGCTCGGATTTCAGCAGTTCCGTAAAAAAAGTGCCAAACGCGGAAGGCAGATAGCCGCTATCCTTAATCAAATCCTTGAGGGGACTGTGGCTTTTAATTTTAAAGCTCGGGAAAATACAGCGCGTATAGTTGTTGCAGTTGAACCGAATATCCTCGGGATTGTCCCAATCGTTGAGCTGAGGAAGATAATAATTAATTTCAGCCTCGGTCAAATCCTCAAGCTTGAGCACTTCCTGAGCCTCGTAGTCCTTTTTCTGATTTACCTTATAGAGATTCTCGGCAGTCATAACCTCGTCAAGAGTGTAGCCGTCCTTCGGTAAAATGAACTTAATCTTATAGCCGTGAGCCATCTTGGTGAAGAAATAATCAAACGTATCAGCTGACTGAATTTTACCGTCAAAATAGTATCCCTCTAAGAACTCGCATTGCTTCGAGTCGTTATCGGTACGGAACGTTTTCTCTTCCGTAAAAAGATCATCTCGTCCGAGATTCCATACATCCTTAAAATAGATAGTGTTGATAAGAGCGAATACCGTTGAAGCGGGAATTTTGAAGTCCTTATCGATAAGACCTCTCGTCTGCTCCTTAACAAAATCCGTTATCATTTCATTAGCTGACTCATTATCGGTTGAGAAGGGAGCTTCAAAGGACAGAGAGTTATAATCGTCGGCAAGCTCCTTAAGCTTATCCTCGTTTAAACGGTCTGATACGGTAACATCATTCCAAACCGAATTTGAAAGGGCAACCTCTCCGATAAGCTCGCCGTCTTTAGTATATTCCTTTATAAGACTGTTAAATAATTCTCCGGACTTTTTGATTTCCTCATCGGTCATTCCGACAAAGTCCTCTATATCCTGCTTAACGTTGTTATCGCCTACCGAATAAAGCAGTGAAAGCGCAAAATATACGGAAACCGGAGAGAATATGTAGTTGCCGTCATCCTGAGCCGCAGCCATTGTGTAGAGCTTGTTTGAGAAAGCGGAAAGCTTTTCGTTAAAGGTCTCGGGAGCGGGCATTGTTTCCTCGGGAGTAGTCGCCTCGGTTGCGGGAGCAGTTTCCTCAGGTGCCGAGGTAGTTTCCTCAGGCGCCGTGGTAGTTTCCTCTGTTGTTTCGGGCGGGAAAGTATAGCCGTAGGGGTCGGTTTCTACTCCCGCGGGATAGGGATTGGGATTGTACGACGGAGCATCCTGCTCGCAGTGACTTGTATCACCCTGAATTTCTTCTGTAGGCATAATAACATCGCCGTCTCCGTTCGTAGCGGCAACTGTCTCCTCATTTCCCTCAGTAAAGAGAGCGGTTGTCTCGGCTGTTTCAGTTCCGGCTGCCGTTGAGGGCTCAGCAGTTTCTGCCGCTGAAGTATCAACAGGCGCGGAAGTTACCTCGACCGCCTCCGTAGTTTCGGGAACAGTCACGGTTTCGGGAGCAGTCGCGGGAGCGTCGGTAGGCTTAACTGCAGGCTTCGGAGTTTTAGTTCTCTTATCGGTAACGGACACATTAAATTCTAACGTCTCTTTTTTGTTCTTCCTGTTATACCTGTATTTTACGGATACCCTGATTTTTGTTTTGCCCTGCTTTTTAGCGGTTACCAAACCCTTTTTGGATACCTTGGCGATAGCCTTGGCGTCTGATTTAAAGGATTTTTTCTTAATTTTAACGCCTTTTATCTTATTTACGGTGATTTTTACAGTCCCGTAAACGGTTTTACCCTTCTTTTTTTTAATTGTAAGGTTAGCAGAATTCTTTTTAAGCCAAACCTTACCACTTGCCGCGGAAGCTGAAAGCGGAAGCGAAGTAAATACGCCTGCAATCATCATCACGGAAAGCAAAACTGATACTAATCTTTTCATTAATTTCACTCCTAAATATTATTTGATTTTACAGCCTACATAATATATAACCCTCAAAGGTGAGGGTTTGTGACTATTTTAAAACAAAAATTTTATTTTGTCAATAAATATGACCGTTATGTAACGCTCCGGGTAAAAAACTGCTTGTTAAAAACAGCCGCTCAAGAAAGCGAGCTTTCGTATATTCATCGCTCGTGCGCACGCAGGGCGCAACTGAGCGGGAAATATAAAATGTTTTTTACTTTATAAGGAACGCAGTTTCTTATAAAGTAAAAAATCTTTAAAAGTATTTTTTAAAAAATTGCATAAAAATATGCAATTTTCGCGGATTTTGTATATATAAGTGAAAGGGGATTTTAGCTTGAAACACAACTATTTAATTACTCCGTATTCACTTTTTAAAATATCGGATTTAAAGCTGCTGTCAAAAATGATACTTTCGGAGATTATAAGCCTGTCAAAGCTTAAGGGTTACTGCTACGCCTCGAACAGCTATTTTTCAAACCTTTATATGATTACCGCGAGGACGGTTTCAAAAGCAGTTTCCGAGCTTATTGATAACGGTTATATAACGATTAAAGTTTTTAAAAACAACTCAAGAAAGATTAAAGTCAATTACGAAAAGCTGAAAGGGCTTAACGTTTTTTTACCTGAAATGAAGGAAAAATTTTCATACCCTCCCGAAAAATCTTCTACATATAATAATAATTATAATAATAAATATAATAATAGTTATAAATATAATAAAAAACCTAAAAAGAGAAAATCAAGTTATGATTTAGCGGAGCTTATGAAAATAGAGTAGCCGTGCTTTAGTTCCCTACGGCGTAAAAAAGCCGCAATACAAGAAAGCGTGCGCACCAAAGTGCGTGCATTTTCTTCAGCCATCGCTTGTGCGCGCGCAGGGCGCAATTGAGCGGGCAATATAAAACGTTTTTACTTTATAAGGAACGCAGTTTCTTATAAAGTAATAAAGCCCCGCAAAAAGCGAGGCTTATATTCATTTAAACGTTTCCAAAGGCGGAAAAGGCTGTCGGGGCTCCCGACTTACTTTATTTTATGAATCCAGCCCTCGGGTGCTTCAATGCGTCCCATCTGAATACCTGTTAATGTATCGTAGAGCTTCTTAGTAATCGGGCCCATTTCGTCCATTCCGCTCGGGAAGCAGATTTCATTACCGTGGTCGTTAATCTTGCCTACGGGCGAAATAACAGCCGCTGTGCCGCAAAGGCCGCACTCCGCGAAGTCCTTAACCTCCTCAAAGGCTACGGGACGGTGCTCAACCTCAAGACCGAGGTACTTCTCGGCAACAATCATAAGGCTTCTTCTCGTGATTGAGGGCAGGATCGAATCCGACTTGGGAGTAACAATCTTATTATCCTTGGTAACGAACAGGAAGTTCGCGCCGCCTGTTTCCTCAACGTATGTGCGTGAACCTGCGTCAAGGTACATATTCTCATCAAAGCCCTTATTATGAGCGTCAACAATCTGGAATAAGCTCATAGCGTAGTTTAAACCGGCTTTAATATGACCGGTACCGTGAGGAGCGGCTCTGTCGAGATCACATACACGGATAGTAATCGGCTTAGCGCCGCCCTTGAAGTAAGGGCCTACAGGAGTAACGAAAACTCTGAACTGATACTCGTCGGCGGGCTTAACGCCGATAACGGGATTAGTACCGAAGATATAGGGGCGGATATATAATGTTGCGCCCGAGCCGTAAGGCGGAACGTAATCAATATTAGCCTTAACAACCTGCTCAACGGCATCGATGAATTTCTCCTTTGAAACTGTCGGCATCTGCAATCTCTCGGCAGACTGAATAAGTCTTTCCGCGTTTAAGTCGGGGCGGAAGGTTACAACGCTGCCGTCCTCGGTAGTATATGCCTTTAAACCCTCGAATACGGTCTGAGCGTACTGAAGAACGCCCGCGCACTCGTTAATTCTTACCGTAGCGTCGTCAATTATTGCGCCGTCGTCCCATTTTCCGTCCTTAAAATCGGAAACATAGCGCTTATCGGTCTGAATATAACCGAAACCTAAATTTGACCAATCAATATTTTTCATAGTCCTTCGACTTCCTTTCTTATACTGAAACAGTAATTTTTTTTAAAATCCAACTTAAATTTTATCACCGTTTAATAAAGCTGTCAAGAATATAGAGTAACTTTATCATAATAAAGTTTAATTATTCTTAAAAGGAATTATTTTCCGCGGATTATTACCTATAATAAAGGTAACCGCTAATTATTAAAACTTTGGAGGTGAAGGTATGAATACTATTAAAAAAATCGTACTTACGGGAGGTCCCGGCGGAGGAAAGACCAAAGCAATTAAAAGGCTTATTCCCGAGCTTGAAAAATGCGGCTGCAAGGTCTTCCCTGTTTTTGAGGCGGCAGACGCCGTTATCAAGGACGGAGTCAGCCGCGACGAGTCCGACTACGAATTTCAGAAAGCGATATACAAAAAGCAGGTAAACGACGAAAGTCAGGCGTATTACAACGCAATTATGACCGAGGGCAATATCGGCGTAGTAATCTGCGACCGCGGACTTAATGACGCGAAGGTTTATCTTAACGACGAGGATTACCTGAAATTCAAGGAAGAGCTTAAAATCAACGACATTGTACTGCGCGATTTTTACGACGCGGTATTCCACCTGGACAGCACCTCCAACAGCGACGCCGCCGAATATACCCGCGAGGGAATCCGAATTGAGGACGAAACAAGCGCGCAGGCTTTAAACGAACGCTCCTTAAGGGCGTGGTGCGGAAATCCGCATTACCGCTTTATTCCGGTTTGCGATAACTTTGAGGAAAAGCTGAGCATACTCTTAAAGGAGATAAAGGCGTTTCTCGGTATTCCTAAGCCGCTTGAAATCGAGCGCAAGTTCTTAATTGAGTACCCCGATACCGATTATCTGCTCACTCTCCCCTGCTCAAAGGTTGAAATAAGCCAGTCATATATAAGCAGCCCTACGGGAAATTCAAGACTCCGCAAGCGCGGCGCGAACGGCAGCTACCTTTATGTTCAGACGAATAAAAAGCAGATTTCCGATACCGTACGCGAGGAAGTTGAGATGCAGATTACCGAGGACAATTACAACACGATGTTAAGCATAAACAAGATGATGGGCACGCTTAAGGGTACGATAGAAAAGGACAGATACTGCCTGATGTACGGCGGCGTGTATTATGAGATTGATATTTTTCCTTTCTGGAAAAAACAGGCTTATCTCGAGGTCGAGTTTTTAAGCGAGAACGACGAGGTTGTAATTCCCGATTTTATCAAGGTTATAAAGGAAGTTACGAGCGACCCGAGCTATAAGAACAGCAGCCTTTGCAATAATATTCCCGAGGAATCAATATAAACTACTAAACGCAGTACAGCCGTACTGCGTTTTAGTACTGTCTAAAGACATTACTCAAGAAAGCGTGCGCACCAAAGTGTGTGCGCTTTCTTCAGCCATCGCTCGTGCGCACGCAGGGCGCAACTGAGCGGGAAATATAAAATGTAAAACAGTTGGATAGTTAGATTTGTAGGATAAAATCTAAAACTACGGAGGTTTTACAAAATGAAAAACGAAATCACTTACACACAACAAGGCGACTATCTCTTATGCAATATTCTCGAACAATACTATATCCATCTTCTTTTTTTAATTGATGATCATTCAAGTTTAAATTTTTTTCAGAAAACTTTAATCTATAAATATTGGATGGATTGGAAAAACCATATTTTAAAAATGATTCCCACGAAGAGGAAAAATGACTTTTATTTGTAATATAATCACGTTCGATAATTAGGATTCTAATTTTTTTATTTTCATTATAATGTTGTACAAGCCATTCAATCCATTCTGCTATTTCTGACTCATAAGCATACATGTAATCAATTACAATAAAAATGTCTTTTTTTAAATTATTCAAGGTAGTTGTTAATTAACAGCTTAATAAATTTGAAAAATAGGCTGATTGCCGAGGGCAAATATACTGACCTTGTTGATGAAATCTTGGTTAAAGTGGCTGACGCTAAAATCAAGAAAATCAAGGTTGTCAGCAAAAGCTCGTAAACGATATATTTGCGGATTTTGAGGTTGGTAATGATAATACCTTAACCTATTAAGTTTAGAGCTTTAAGAACCGCATAAATACTGACGATTTGCACCGAACTTTGTCCACGCTTTTTCGACTATTATGGAGGATAAAAACTATGATAAATAAGATTACATATACACAGCAAGGCGATTACCTTTTACCCGACCTGAAATTACCCGAACAACCTAAGGCTGAAATCGGTATTTGAAGTATATCAAACATCACCGCCCAATCCTGTATACAAACCTGCTGACAGGCTGCAAGCTCACAGCCTACCTTGCCGATATCGACAAGCAGGCAAAAGATATGTTCTTTCGGTTGGTAAAGCAACTCGCCGAAAAGGAAGGAGTAACTGAACAGCTCAAAGCAGACAATCAAATGCTGTGGGTGGAGAGAATGAATAATATACGCAACCGTGCAGAAGAAATTGTCAAGAATGAATTGATATTTACATAATCAAACTGGGCGAAGGTGGTACATCCCAACTTCGCCCAGTATAACTATACTATTTATCTGTCAACAACCCATTTTTATTAATTAATTCTATATGATTTGCAAAATATGGGAACGCTTCCTCGTTGTGATCAATAACTACAATGGTTTTACCTTTATTTACCATACCTATGAGAAAATTAATTACACTATGAATTTCTGTTAAGCTCAGTCCCTTAAACGGCTCATCAATGCCGAGGACATCGGATCTTGAGTTCCGCAGTTTTAATAGCTTTATTCGTATGTTTTCGCCGCCTGACAAGGTAGAAGTAGGTTGACCGATTAGCAGATGCCCCAACAAGATAGACGAAGCGTCTTGTAAAGCAGTTGCTATCTTAGGGTTAATATCCTTAAAAAAATCCGCTACTTCATCTACGGTCATTTTCCATATATCAAATATGGATTTCCCATTGATTTTATACTTAGCCAAATCCTTGTTAAAGCCCGTTCCAGCACAGTCGGCACATTCAAGACGCAGTATAGAAGTCTTTTCCCTACCGTATTCAATATATCCTGCACCTAAACACGAGGAACAGCAGCCTTCGTTTCCTGTGTTGTTTGAAAAATAATTCTTGTCTTTCTTGAATTTTTTTGCAAATGTATTGAATATCTCAGTAGCTATGTCTAATGAGGTAGCCACATTTGAATTTTTATTGCCTAATATCGGGCGTTGGTTCACATAAGCATAACTCTCAAAGAACTGCGGGAAGTATTCTCTAATCAAGGTCGATTTACCAATTCCAGACGCGCCTGTGATAAGGTTAAGGCAACCTTCTGACAGCTCAATATCAACACCGTTATACTGATATATCTTACTGTTTAATGCAACTCTTATGGGCGCACCGAGAGTATGTTCTGGTTTCGGCATAGGAGCTTTCTGTTTCTTGATATAACTCTGTGAATCAATCAGATAACCGCCGTTTTTACCGCTTTTTTCGCCAAGTGCAACGATTGTCCGAGCTGATTTTACAAATATATCGCTATGATCTACGATCACAAGTGTATGCTTCTCTTTAAGTTCGATAATGCTATCATAAATTTTCTTTCTCTCTTTGCCCGATAAGCCGCCTAACGGTTCATCAAGAACAATCAGCAGATCAGTCAACTGAGTGTTAAATACCTGCACCATACGCAGTCGCTGAAGCTCTCCGCCCGAAAGCGTTGGGATAGAACGATTGAAGAACAGGTATCCAAGATTAAAATCAATAGCTCGCTGCAAAAATGTATCAATAGCATCTAATGCGAAGGTCAGCGATGCGCTCTTAATAATGCATCTAATTTGAAAAAAATATAAAAAATATGCGGATATTTGGGTTTTTTGAAAGAATCGTAAGTATCGTATGATTCGCATTGTTTTCAACTATAAATTAATAATTTGTGCAAACCATACAAAATACCAAAAACTGAATAAAACGAATAATAAATTAAATGATTTTGCTAAATAACGCCTAATATCTACAATACTTTCTGCCTTTCCCGTAACGCTCTCATTTAGCCTAGCTGTGTTATCGGAAAAAAGAAAGGCTTGGCGACTGTTTGCACTTAGATTTTTACTGCATCATCGGAAATTTTCCGCCACTATGCACTATTCCTCTATTTCCCTGCAAACCGTAAGGATTTTGGACTTTTGTAAGCTCGGTGGTGGTCGCTTCGGAAAGCAAATTTATCGCAAGCTCAAACGCGCTAATTGTTTTACTCTCCTATTTTGCTTTCCAACCTCTTTATCTCTCTGTCAAAATCCGAAATAATCTTCTGTGTTTTATTAAACTCGTCGTATTCCCGATATGCTTTTTCCAATGCTCTTTTATGGGATACCTTGCCGTTATCGGGGAGAATATCATAACGGCGGAAAGCTAAAAATTCATTCACGCTTCTCTCAAATTCTTCCATTGTAAACGTGTTTTCTCGTTCAATCAAATCTTCTATATAATCGAAATATCCCGTGACGGTACGTTCCAACTGACGTATTTGCTTATCATCCAGATAATTCTTTGCAATAGCAACATCAGATTTCAAAATACGTCCGTCGGGGGCGTTCTTCCAAGTCGTCAAGCCCATATGTTCCTTACTTTTGTCGGCATTGTCATATATAATTTCAGCGGCAGTCTGATTGGTAATCGCATAATGAAATTTATTTTGCACGGTAGCGTAAAACCGTTTTGTAACATCGGAGGTTTTATCGTAGTCAATGCTGCACTCAGCAAATATATCGGTAATCTGCTGCCATATTCTGCGTTCGCTCGCACGGATAGAGCGAACTCTTTCGAGCAGCTCTCGGAAGTAATCCTTACCGAAAGCGTTGGTGCCTTGCTTCAATCTGTCATCGTCAAGCGCAAAGCCTTTAATCATATACTCTTTCAACACGCCCGTTGCCCATTGTCTGAAATGCGTAGCACGTTTGGAATTGACGCGGTAGCCGACAGAGATTATTGCGTCAAGATTATAGAAATCAATATTGCGTTTCACCTGACGGTTTCCCTCATTTTGAACTTGTACAATTTTTGTACAAGTTGAAGCTTTAGACAGTTCTTCCTCTTCATAAATATTTGCAAGGTGTCTTGTTATAGTTTGCGGCGTAACCTCAAACAATTCTGCCATTGACTTTTGCGTCAGCCAGATAGTATCGTCCTTTATCACGGCGTTGACAGATACTTCCTCATCAGCCGCCTTGTATATCAGAAAATCAAATCCGTTGCTCATCTCATTGTCCTCCGTGCTTTATGATTTTATTCTATCACGATTCAGACATAATAGCAACCGCATTTTGCAGGTCTTAGGGTGTCCCTAACAAGCGTGTTTTTACGAGCAGGAGTAAAAATGCACTGCTTGTAAAGTCGTGACATCATCTCGCCGTCGCAATATGTCGAACGATTTTAATTGACAACTAAACTGTCACCATTTATAATAATAACTATACACAGAACGTACACTCACAACTGAATAATCCATG
>CAJOFK010000041.1 GCA_905234015.1 uncultured Ruminococcus sp. | reverse complement strand
GAAAAAGCCCCGTTTTTTACATAATATTTCTTAGCCCTAAGCCCTGATTATACATTAAATCTGAACAGTACGACGTCGCCGTCGTTCATAACATAGTCTTTACCCTCGCTGCGGTAAAGGCCTTTTTCTTTTGCGGCGGCAATCGAGCCGCACTCCATAAGATCCTTAAAGCTGACTACCTCGGCGCGGATAAAGCCGCGCTCAAAGTCGGTATGAATTTTACCTGCCGCCTGCGGAGCCTTGGTGCCCTTTTTAATAGTCCAGGCTCTTACCTCGGGCTTGCCTGCCGTGAGGTAGCTTATAAGACCGAGCAGGGAGTAACATTCCTTGATAAGACGGTCGAGACCGCTTTCCTCAAGCCCTAAGTCGGAAAGGAACATTTCCTTTTCCTCGGCGTCCATATCGACGATTTCAGCCTCAATCTCGGCACAAATCGGGAGCACGCCCGCGTTTTCCTCCTTAGCGACCTCCCTTACGGTTTCAAGGAAGGGATTGCCCTCAATTCCGTTTGAGAAATCCTCGTCGCTCATATTTGCGGCGTAAATAATCGGCTTAGTCGTAAGCAGCGCAACCTCGGACATAATCTTCTTTTCGTCCTCGTCCATCTCGACGGAACGCGCGGACTTACCCGCGTTGAGCGCCTCTAAAACGCGCTCGAACAGCTCGAGGTCAACCTGATATTTCTTATCGCCCTTAATAAGCTTTTTAGTCTTGTCAATTCTGCGCTCGAGCATTTCAACGTCCGATAAAATCAGCTCGAGGTTAATCGTTTCGATATCGCGCTTAGGGTCGATACTGCCGTCAACGTGAACGATATCCGAGTTCTCAAAACAGCGCACAACGTGCACGATAGCGTCGCACTCGCGGATATTCGCGAGGAACTTATTTCCGAGGCCCTCGCCCTTTGACGCGCCCTTAACGAGTCCCGCGATATCTACGAACTCAATCATAGCGGGGGTGTATTTTTCGGGGTCGTACATCTCGGCGAGCTTGTCAAGCCGCTTATCGGGAACCGCAACAACGCCGACATTCGGCTCAATCGTGCAGAACGGATAGTTAGCCGACTGCGCTCCGGCGTTTGTAATCGCGTTAAAAAGCGTGCTTTTTCCTACGTTCGGAAGTCCGACAATACCTAATTTCATATATATCAATCTCCTTGTTTTTGAACTTTTGCTATTATATCACATTGCTTTTAAAATCTCAACTGTTCATATTAAAAATAAGATACAGTATGCCGACGATTACGGGTTGGTGGAGGAGGTAAATTATAAGGCAGTGGCGGCCTATGAACGCCAGCGGCTTTATGTGCAGTTTAACTAAAATCTCGGGGATGTATTTGGTGTATCTGCCTAAAATCGTTCCGATTATAAACATAAACATCCAAGGGAGAATCGGGGTGTAGTCCGAGGAATGGAAGTTCTCGGTATAAAATCCGAGCGGAGCGGTAAGGTCGGTTGAGTACATAACTTCGGGGAGAGTATAGCTCCAAATCCCCTTAATCCCGATAAACCCGAGCTGTACGTTGTAGGTGAGTATAAACAGGAACGCGCAGACCGCAATCCCTGCTATAGCAGGAATTTTGTTAACGTATTTTTGCAGCAGTCCGAAAACGATATTCATAACCGCGAGGAAATGAATTATCCCGAACCATATTATCGAGCCGGGCATAAAGACGGCGAGCACCGCTGTCATCAGGCAGGCGACGGCGAGCAGCTTAAGCCCGCGCTTTACGTTGCTGCGGCTGAGCTGAAACGAAATTCCCGAAATGAGAATGAACATCGCCGGTAAAATCGGCTGCCAGCTCAGCATTGAAGCATAAACGCCCCGGAAGGCTTTTACCTCGAAGATTACATCCAGCGAGTAAAAAAGGTGAAATACTACTATCAGTATCATCAGCAGTCCGCGGATTTCATCAATTATATTAATTCTTTTTTTATTTTTCATCAGCGTACTCCTTGAAGTATCGGGAAAAACTTGGTACAATACTGTTATTCTAACACATTTGATTTATGTATACAAGAAAGGAAATTGGATATGCTTAAAATCGGCGACAGCCTTGAAATAAAGGAAACGGTAGACGAAACTATGCTCGCGGTGACTATGGGCAGCGGAGAGCTTGCGGTGCTCGCTACGCCGAGCGTAGTCGCGCTTATGGAGAACGCCGCCTCAACCCTGCTTAAAAGCGGGCTCGACGACGGCATTACGAGCGTAGGCTCCGAGATAAATATAGAGCATATAAGCCCTACTCCCGTAGGCGCGAGAGTTAGAGCTAAGGCAACCCTTACGGAAATCAGCGGAAGAGTATTTAAATTCAGCGTCGAAGCGTACGACAATAAGGGCTTAATCGCCCGCGGAAGTCACACTCGCGTCAGCGTTAACGCCGATAAATTTCAGTTAAAGGCGGATGAAAAGTTCAATGAAATATAAGTATATTCTTTTTGACCTGGACGGAACGCTGTGCGAAAGCGCAAGCGGAATCCGCTACAGCCTTGAAACGGCTTGCAGGGAGCTCGGTTATCCTGATATCGATTTGTCCGATTATACGCGGTACATCGGCCCTCCGCTTGTAGATACGTTTGAAAACGTCTGCAAATTCCCGCAGGAGCTGTGGGATAAGGCGTATGATATCTATACCGAAACGTATAAAAACGAGGGTATTCTTATGAATAAGCCCTACGAGGGGATTGAAAACGTCTTAAAATCGCTTAAGGAAAAGGGCTTTAAGCTCGCGGTATGTTCATCTAAGCTGGAGTCGAACACGATAAGGGTGGTTGACGTAATAGGGCTAACCCGGTATTTTGACGCGTTATGCGGCTCAAACCGGGAATGCACCCGCAAGGATAAAAAGGATTTGATTCCTTATGCGGTAGAAAAACTCGGCGGAGATTTGGAGAGTGCGGTTATGATAGGCGATACCTTCTTTGACGCCGCGGGAGCCGAGCTGTGCGCGGTTGATTATATAGCCTGCGCTTACGGCTACGGCGATATGGATAAAATGATCGCCTATAATCACGTTTTTGTCGCGGATAAGCCCGGGGATATTTTAAGCTTTCTGACCTTATAATTAAAGCTGAAACGGCATATAATCTACGGGTGATTATATGCAGGCAGTATATTTTAATAAAAGACGGTTGGGGAAAACCGTGCTGATAATCCTTTTAGCGGCGCTTATTTTCGCGGTATGTTTTATTATAGACGCAGGGCGCGATACGGCGGTTCCCGAGTACGTCGTCAGCGGTAAAAACGGCAGGATTTTTACCGAGGTTTCGGATATCGAGTCGCGGAAAAAGTTCTTTAAGCAATTTGCGATTGAAATTCTGCCCGAAAGCGAGAAGAAGGATAAGGTTATTATCCCCGAAAAATTCACCGCGGTTTATAAAAGCTATAACCGCCTTCAGAAAAAGTCGGGCTTTAACCTCGAAAAATATAAGGGAATCAAGGTTGAGCGTGCACGCTATGCGCTCAAAGGCGGCGGAAAAGCCGAAATCCTCGTGCACAGGGGCAGCGTAATAGCCGGGCACAGATGCAGCGGAATATACGGGGAAAAGTATTCCCCGCTGATAAAGCAGGTAAAAAATGGAAAGAATTGATAAAATACTGGCGTCGCAAGGCTTGGGTTCACGGCGCGACGTTCATAAACTGATAAAGCAGAAGGCGGTTACGGTTGACGGCGAGATCGTTTTAAAGCCCGAGCTGAAAATCGACCCCGAAAAGAGCGAAATCCGCGTAAACGGCAATACGCTCAGCGTAAAAAAATACATATATATTATGATGAATAAGCCCGCGGGCGTGCTTTCGGCGTCGAATGACGAGCGCGAAAAAACGGTTATTGACATCCTGCCGCCCGAATTAAGGCGTAAAAACCTCTTTCCGGCAGGAAGGCTCGATAAGGACACCGAAGGGTTGACAATTATTACCGACGACGGTGATTTTGCGCACAAAATCCTCTCCCCGAAAAATCACGTCTATAAAAGGTACTACGCCGAGCTTGACTCAGAGCTCAGCGAGGATATGATTTCCGCCTTTAAGGAAGGCGTAGTTTTTAACGACGGCACAAAATGCCTCCCCGCGGCGCTTGAAATCAGAGATAAACACAGCGCTTATGTCGAAATTTGCGAGGGAAAGTACCATCAGGTAAAGAAAATGTTCGCGGTTTTCGGTCTAAAAGTTAAATATTTGAAACGATTAAGCATCGGCGGGCTTGAATTAGATAGCAATTTACACATAGGAGAGAGCCGTGAGTTGACAAATTTGGAAAAAAGGACAATATTTATCGGCAAATAGCACAAAAATTCTATAGTCCTTTTGACATCGTACTCGTTTTATATAAAAACGCAAGGGAAAGTTTGGTTATTTTACAAATGGTAAATTGTAGATTTAAGTGGTACAATGTATTTGTTGAAAAATTATTCATTACATTGGAGGAATGATGTATGGCAAATGTTAGCTTAAAACATGTTTATAAAATCTACGACGGCGATGTTGTAGCCGTATCCGATTTTAACCTTGAGATTGACGATAAGGAATTTATCATCCTTGTAGGTCCTTCCGGTTGCGGTAAATCAACAACACTTCGTATGATCGCTGGTCTTGAGGATATTTCTAAGGGCGAGCTTTATATCGGCGATAAGCTTTGTAACGACGTTACTCCTAAGGACAGAGATATCGCGATGGTATTCCAGAACTACGCGCTCTATCCTCATATGTCAGTTTATGACAATATGGCTTTCGGCCTTAAGCTCCGCAAGATGCCTAAGGAAGAAATCAAGACCAGAGTTGAAGAGGCTGCCCGTATCCTCGGTATTGAGCAGTATCTCGACAGAAAGCCGAAGGCTCTCTCCGGCGGTCAGAGACAGCGTGTTGCTTTAGGCCGTGCTATCGTACGTGATCCTAAGGTATTCTTACTTGACGAGCCGCTCTCAAACCTCGACGCTAAGCTCCGTGCTCAGATGCGTACTGAGATTTCTAAGCTCTATCAGAGACTCGGCACAACATTTATCTACGTAACTCATGACCAGACTGAGGCTATGACAATGGGTACCCGTATCGTTGTTATGAAGGACGGCTTCATTCAGCAGGTTGATACTCCTCAGAACCTTTACGATAAGCCCTGCAACGAGTTCGTAGCCGGATTTATCGGTTCACCTCAGATGAACTTTGTAGACGCAACTGTAGTTAAGGGCGCTAAGGGTGCTGCTCTTAAGTTTGATAAGTACGAGATTCCCGTTCCTGCTGATAAGGCTAAGGCTTTAGACGCTTATATCGGCAAGGAAGTTGTTCTCGGTATCCGTCCCGAGCACGTTCACGACGAGCCCGATTTCCTCGATAAGTGCGACGCTGATACTATTATCACAGCTAACGTTGACGTTACTGAGCTTATGGGCGCTGAGATTTATCTCTATCTCAATATCAACGGCGCTCCCGTTACCGCTCGTGTTGACCCCGCATCAAAGGCTAAGCCCGGCGATAACATCAAGATTGCTTTCGACCTTAATAAGATTCACGTATTCGATAAGGAAACCGAGCAGACAATCACTAACTGATTTTAAACTTTACGAGATTTTTTCTTGAAAATCTGATATTGGAAATCAATCCTTTTTAAACGAACGCTCCCAACCGGGAGCGTTCGTTTTTGCGTAATAAATATATAATATCGGCAGGGAGTATGTAATTTATAAACGGAAATTATTAGTGAAAAAGGAGCCGTTTCCGGCTCCTTGAATGTATAATATCATTTATTGCTCATTTTCAATATTTTTAGCCTTTTCGGCTTCGCTCTTTTTAAGATACGAGAACGGTCCCGTCAGCGCGATAACTCCGTAGTAGTTTATTACGCGCCATATAAGCGCCGCGCTCTTTAAGGTTCCGTGAATAAAGTAGTTGCCGAAGAATACGGTGAATCCGAGCTCAGCGGCTCCCGAGGCTCCGGGAATCGGAACCATTCCGCTCATAATGTTTACGAACGCCTGCGAGGATAAGAGCTGTCCCGGCGAGGCAAAGTCAAATCCGAACGAGCGGAAGATAAAGTACGGAATAAGGAACATCGCGATAAACTCGAGTATCGTAAAAGCGAACGCTACCGCGAGCAGCTTCGGCTTTTTGTAGATATCCTTGTTGCTGGTGTGGAAGGTTTCGAGCTGTTTATCTATTTCCTCAATCTTTTTATCAACGTTCTTAACGATTTTTATTTTGTTGAGAATCTTAGCGAAGAACATAATCAGCTTGCGCGAGAGCTTCGGCGAGAAGCTGAACATCAAAAATACTCCCGTTACGACAATCTGAGTCACAAAGCCTAAAAGCAGAAGCGGAATCAATATCGGAATCCTCTTATTCTGCTCTAAGATAAACGGAATGTTGAACAGCACGCAGATAACGCTCAGCGAAGTGAGCACAATCTGATATACCATAAACTTCTGAATAAGCCTTGAGGTGCCGTAGCCTATGCTTACGCCCATCGACGAGTGCATAAGATATACCTGCATCGGCTGGCCGCCTGTTGCCGAGGGAGTAATAGCCGACCAGAAAAGCCCCATAAAGGCTACCCTCACGGCGTCAATAAACCTGAAATTTTTATAATCATCATGAATAAAGGCATAAATAACTACAGCCTCACAAACCATGAACACAAGCTGAGAGCCTACCGCCGCCGCAATCCAGTACCAGATTACGCGGGTGTTCGAGTGGATAAGGTCGTTAAGGCCGTCCTTACTGAAGAAAAAGTATAGAATTATTCCCGCGCATAGTCCGATAACCAGCGCGTTAAAAATATACTTGGGTTTTAAAAACGAGTTCTTCATACTGCCTCTTTCAAAATGATGTGTTAGCCTATGTCGGAAATTGTTCCCATAAATATCGGGAGCATACTTTCGTTATCAACGACCATATAAATAAACGGCCGGTTCAGTTTTACTGTTTTTGACGGGGAAGCCTTCGACGACTTTGAAAAATAGGTTTTATCGGAGTCGATTCCGCCCCGCGAGATTTTAAATTCATAGTTCTGGTTGATGTCCGATACGCTTGATTTCGCGTTATACGACAGCCCCGAGTAACTGCCCTGCTCAGACAGGAATTTTAGATTTTTATTATTTATAAAGCTTACGGTTTCGCCCCGCGAAAACTCGGGAATATACGCCGTGCAGGTTTTATCGGGCTTCATCGAGCCGATAAGCTCGTAATAATCGTCGGCGGTGAATTTATTCAAGAAATTTTTAAGGTCGTTATCCTTCGGGATAACCGCGACGAACTTAGCGGGAGTGGTTTTGAAATCCTTAACGATACCCTCGCAGTTTTTACCCTTTAAGTAAAATTCCGTGCTCTTTAAAAAGTCGGTTTTAATGCTTTTGCTGCCCCGGAAGGCGTCGGAAACAACGTCCTTTTCCCTGTAGCCGTTGAGCCAGCTGTCCTTCATAAACGCGCTGCCCGAAAGGAGCATACCCGCGTTTTTATCGGGCGTTTCGGTGAGCTTTGCGCGGCTTGCGGAATTTTCGGCGAGGTAGGGGTTAACCTGCTCTGAGAAGTTTCCTGATGAAAAATCAAGCCTGAAAATACCCTGATTATAATAATCCGCGTTTGCTAAAAGAAAGCTCTGACTGTACGGAGTTTTTTCATTAAGGAAAAAGTCGCCGTTTATATCGATATAACGGTCTTTTTCGGGCTTGCTGAGGTTGTTAAGCCTGCTGAAAAAGTAAGCGTTGCAGGCGTTTAAGTCCTCGAGCGGAATGCTCTCGGAGGTTAAGTTTTTAATGCTGTTCTGAGTAGCCGAGGAAGCGGCGTTCTGTAAGAGCGAAAGCTGATAGTAAAGCGCCATCGGCGAGAAAGAGCCGCCGTCGAGCGATTTAAGCATATTAAGCGAGAAATTCATCGCCGAGGTTTTGTAGTTTGAGTAGGCGGTAGGCGGTGTTGTCTCAAAATTTTTAAAGTTATAGGAGGCGTTTTCGTCGGGCTTTACCTTAGCCGTTAAATCCTCTCCCGGTAGCGAACTGCCGCAGGAGCAGAGCGCGAGCACCGCCAGCGCCGCAGCCGTTAATACGGATACTATTTTTTTCATACCTTATGCTCCGTTATTGAATGAGCCAGCTCGCAAATGAGCTTTGAGGCGTTGCCGGGGTAGATTTTTTTGCAATTATCGCTCATAGCCTTGAGTCTGTCGCTGTCGTTTATGAGGTCGTTAATTTCATCCCCGGGATTTTTATCGAGGGTTACAGCTGCGCCGACGCTGCTTAGATACTCGGCGTTATCGGCTTCCTGACCCGGGAACGCGCTGTAAATCGCCATGGGAAGCGAGCAGGTTATACTCTCGCTTACCGTAAGACCGCCCGGCTTGGTGATAATTAAATCCGCGCAGTGCATATAGTCCTCAACATTCCCGATGAATTTAAGCAATATTGTATTTTCGTTGATTTCCGACTGAAAGCTTGAGTAAAGGCGCTCGTTGTTGCCCGTGATTACTACGAACTGACAGTTTTTTGTTTTAGCGGAAATGTCCTTATAAAAGTCCAGTACCTCCGATACGCCGAAGCTGCCCGCCATAAACAGAACGGTCTTAACTTCCGTTTTAAGCCCGAGCTTTTTTAAAAGCTCGTTTTTATCGGCAGGCTCGGAAAATCTTGAGAATACGGGTATTCCGAATTTATGAACGCGCCTTTCGGCGATTTTATACTTTTCTTTAAAGTCGTTAACCATCCTGTCGCTGCTTACGACATAGTGCTCAACGCCCTCGGCGATATAGGTGTAATGCGCGGCGAAATCCGTTACAAGCGCGATGATTTCCGCCGAAATCTTACCGTGCATTTTTAAATCTCCGAGCATTGTGGTAATAAACGCGTGACAGGAGATTATTACGTCAGGCTTAAACTTCTCAATCGTCGGGAGAAGATGACCGCCCTTTGACTTGTTTAAGCTGTTGCAAAGGTTGTTAAGCTTGGATTTTTTATCGGAATTACGGTAAATCTTTCCGTAAAATCCCGGCATTTTCTTGGCAAGAGTGGTGTATCCGCCGCATATAAATTTATTGTAAACCTTTCCGGTCAGTCTGAGCCCGTCAACAGCACTTACAACGTTATCGGGGGACTCGTTCTCGATGTATTCCTTTAAAGCTGCCGCGGCGCGCTTGTGACCGCCTCCGGTAGAGGCGAAAAATATCAAAACTCTCATCCGTATCTCCTGTTATGTAACCCTCATTCGGGTATCTGAATATACTAATACACATACTATTATATACAAACCTTAATGAAATTTCAATATATAAATTATATTAGTGATTTTATAAATTATTTTCGACATAAAATCCCCTAATAAGTGCAAGTTTAACAAATTTAAAGGAAATCCGATTTTTTTTAAAATTTCACTTTATTTTTTCGGTATAAAAGGTTATTATATATAGTGTATAGATAGGTTTTATAAGGGGGTATAGGGTTGAAAAACGATTACAGTTCAAGATACGACGTCAACGATTTTTCAAATCCGAAGCCGCGCGGCGCAGTTCGCCGGGCGGAGCCTCGTCATGCCTATAAAAAGAGACCGTCTTCCGCGCGTCCCGTAAAGCGGACGTCAGGAGCTCCCGTAAAGCGCAGCAGACCGCCTAAAAGAAGAAAGAGCCCCGCGTTCACCGTTTTAGTTACGGCGGGCGTTTTGGTCGCGGTTTTTCTTATCGGACTTTTATGCTTTAATATGTACCGCGAATACCGTAAAGGGCTTCCGTTTACATATTCCGACGGAGTTACCGTATCTGGAATTGATATAAGCCAGCTTTCCGTTAAGGAGGCGAGGGAGAAGCTTGAGCAGAATGCCCTCAGCACGGTTAAGGAAATCTTAATCAAGGTTACCGCAGGCGAGACTGAAAAAACCTATACAAAAACCAGCTTTAAATATAAGTTCGACTACGATACACCGCTTAAGGCGGCTAAGATTTACAGCCTCAAGGAGCAGGGACTTTACGAGGCTAAAAAAGGCGTTACCGAAGCGCCTACCGAGGAAAGTACCGATAAGCCCGAGTTTAAGCTTGAGCATAAGGTTAAGAAATCCTCGATAAAAGCTCAGGTTAATAAGCTCGCTCAGAAGGTCGATTTAGAGCCCGTGAACGCAAGGGTTAAGAAGTTTAATCCCTTCTCCGATAACAGGTTTGAGTATAAGAGAGGAAGCTACGGCCGTAAGCTCAATACTAAAAAGCTGTATAACAGAATTAAAAAGTTCTTTAAAAAGGGCGAGAACCTTTTAGCCGTAAAAGCTAAGGTTGCCGACCTGATTCCCGAAATTACCGTTAAGGATTTACAGGAGAATATCGTCGGACTCGCGACCGCCTCCTCGGTATCTCAGAATACCGCGAACGGTACTCACAATATGAAGGTTGCCCTTAAAGCCTGCAACGGCTCCGTAATTGAGCCGGGAGCGATATGGTCGTTCAACGACTGTACCGGTGACTCAAACCTTGAGAGCAACGGCTATAAAAAGGCTGCGGTTATCTCCGAGAAAAAGGTTGAGCAGGGTATAGGCGGCGGAATTTGCCAGGCAAGCACGATTATTTTTGAGGCGGGACTTTTTGCCAATATGGAGATAGTCGAGCGACACAACCACTACTGGGCGTCAACCTATGCTTACGCCGGCGAGGACGCTACTATCGACTACCCTAATCTCGATTTAAGAATGAAAAACACAACGAAATATCAGATGTTTATCGAAAGCCGTATGGAAGGCAGACGGCTCCGGGTTAATATCTGGGGATATCAGGATCCCGACTACGATAATATCCGACTTCATTCCGAGAATTACAATATCTCTAAAACGGATTTCCATACGCGAACCTTCCGCGAGCTGTTTAAAAATGGCGAGATTATTAAAACCGAGACAATCTGCGACTCGTATTACAGCATAAAGAATTCAATAAAAACTCCCGACGCCGAAACCTACCGCACAACCGTAAACGGCTACGTTCAGTACGAGGATGCCGAATACGAAACTATGCCCGAGAATAATCAGAAGACCTACGACGAAGACGACGAGGATGAAGACGAGAATAACGACGAAGACAGCGAGGACAGCGATGACAGCGAGGATAGCGACGATGACGGCGGCGAGGATTACGACAGCTCCGACGAAGAGGATAACGCGGAGTAACTGAATATAATTAACGGACACACAGCTTTCGGGCTGTGTGTTTTTTCGTTTATTGAGGAATAATGTCTGCGGTATTTCAAAAAATAAAACGGGTGATTGTATGATTAAACGAATAGGGAAATATACGCTTGAATTTAAAGACAGGATTAATATAACCGGTTACGGCTGCGCCGCAGGCAAAAAAGAAGCCGAGGGACCTCTCGGCAGGAATTTTGACAAAGTTTTTTACGACAGCTACGCAGGTCAGAAAACCTACGAGCAGGCAGAGAGCTTTTTGCAGCAGGAGGCGTTTGTAACCGCGCTGAACCGTGCGGGTATTAAGGCGGAGGATGTGGATTTTCTTTACGCGGGCGATTTGCTGAACCAATGTATCGGCTCGAGCTACGGACTCAAGGAGTTCTCGGTGCCATATCTCGGAATTTACGGCGCGTGCTCTACTATGGCGGAGGGCTTGATTTTATCGGCAATTTCCGTGAGCTCCGGTGCGGCAGGAATCAGCGCCTGCGTGACCTCGTCTCATTTCTGTACCGCCGAGCGTCAGTACAGGTTTCCCCTTGAGTACGGCGGCCAGCGCACCCCGACTTCTCAGTGGACCGTAACCGGCAGCGGAAGCTGTGTGCTCGAAAAATCCGATAAAAAGGGCGTAAGAATAGCCCGCGCGACCGTCGGAAGAATAACCGATTACGGCATTAAAGACGCAAACAATATGGGCGCCGCCATGGCGCCTGCTATGGGTATAATAGAACCATAAGGCGGCAGGAATAACTTCGTTTTAATGGCAAGATGCGAAAGTTTCCGCCGCTCTGCCCTGAACGCTTAAAACGTCAAAAACCGCATATCTATGCGATTTCGGCAGGTTTTACAAATTCACACTTTTAAAACTGAGAAAAGCGTTCAGGGTAAATTCTAAAAAAAGAAAGGGAAAATATGAGTACCCAAACGCAGGAAAAACGAGTCCGCTTTTACGAGCTGTTGGAGAAGAGTTTAATTCTTACATACGGAAAATGGGGAGCGGTCTACAGGGAGCATCTTCTTAAAACCAATCCCGAAAAGTACTATATCCTTTTATCTGACAGCAAGCTGTACGAGCATATCTCAAAAATCGATACCCAAATGTACAACCGCTATAACGAATTAGTCCGCTCCCTGTCGGAAAAAGCGGGGCTTACTAAGGAACTGAAAAAGAAAGAACCTGAAAAATGGGACAGAAAACTAAAGTCCGTTGAAAAACAAGCAGCTGAAACTATCGAGGAGGAGATAAGGAGCCTTTTACATACGGTTTAATAAAAAAGACAACGCCCTGAAATCGCAGAAATCAGAGCGCTGTCACTTTGTAGAAAGGAGAAAGTGAAGACGAATAAATCATCTTTTTCTCATTTCTATTATACTACTATCTGAAATAAAAAACAACACCGAACAAGCCCCAAAAGAGAGGAGAAGGTAATAACCATGTTTTTAGAAGACGATATTAGAATAATATCCGAGCAGATGCTATCTTTATCCGATAAGCTTAAAAAATTTTCGAGTTCCGATTCAAAGAACCGGATAAAGCAGTTAAAGTACGTTTCTCTGAAGTTATGTGAAATAATAATATCACTCAGAAGGCTTCTTCGTCTTTCGGACAGAAAAGAACACGATATCTTAGATTACGAAATCGGGACATCCCTCGGCTTTGATATAAAAAAGCTTGAATATAATTATCCCGTGTATAAGATAACACTCCCGTTTCTCCTGCCTCGTAAAGACGAAAACATTACGCCCGTATTATTTTCTGCCGCTTTTCGGTCATCATTAAAAAGATACAGAGAAGAAAACGGTTCATTTATTGAGCCGATTAAAAATCCTGTGGTTGTTTTTGAAAACAGAGCTGTGGATAAACGTATCGGCAACGGATTGAAGGACGTTGATAACTATAATATTTCAGGCGTATTAAATGCGTTACAGCAGCCTTTCAGATTTGACGATAGAAACGCGACATTAGTATTCAGAAATATCGTAGGTAATGAAAAAAACGAAACCGTTGTTTATGTTTTAGCCGAAGAAATTATTACGGATTTTCTAAGCAAAAACATACAGGGAGAGAATTATGTATTATAGAACAATCGAAAAAATAAAAGAAAAATATAATCTGACAACTAAAGAGCTTATGCTTCATTACGCCGCCGTCGGCGGTGAAGTATCAACTGATTTAATAAGAAAAATGGGAATAGATATAAATCTTCAATCATACATCACCACAAAAAGCAAGCTTAAAGGCTCATTTAAATACCGTAAAACAGGTAATATTAGAGGATATCAGTTAACGGCTAAGGGTATAAACGAAGCTATAGATAAAGATTATCGTTATAGCGATTATCTGCACGAACAAAGAGGGCTTAGAAGACTTACGAAAAATATAATGCGTCGAAAAAGAATGATTAAGAAAGCTAAATTGTATTTCTTTTTTGACGAGGCAGGAATAGAGTATTTTTATAAAGATGAATTCAGCAGAAGTCCTCATTTTTTAGATTCCAGATTTTTAAAACATGATACCGATGACGAAGAGTCTGACATTAACCATCAGATAATAAGCAGCAGGTGCTTTGGCTTTCTGGAATTAGCTGATGATTATAATTATCTTATATATGTTTTTGATGATGAAAAAATAAAGCTGGAATTTAATACCGAAGTTCGTATGAAGGATGAATATCATTATTGGTATGACGATGATAACGTGAAAGCGCTTATTGTATTGAAAGATGAAGAAATGCTGAAAGAAGTAGCGCTTGATTTATTTTCTTTAGCGGGGATTATAAGAAATCGCGAGAAGAATGAAAATCTAAAGGCAATAGAATATATTGATTATGATGAATTGCATTTGATTACTTTTAACGATTCAGGATTGAAACAAATGCACCTTTTGAAGAATAATATTTATACGGATAGTAAGATCAGAAAAATTTTAAAATGTACCAATAATAAAAAAGAAGAAGAGTTTTATAAATATGAGTTTTTTAACTGCGACGGCTTTATCAGTGCTTATCCCTGTTTCTTTTTGTATTCAATTGATATTAATAAAATAATCAAGATAAATTCGTATCTGTATAACAGAGCCAATGTCTGCTGCATTGTTGTGTGCTTCCGTGAGTATATAAATCTGATAAGGCAGGCTTTTGGGGAACTCTCGGAGAGAGTTAAATTTATATCTGTCGAAAAATTGAATTTGTTTGAAGAACGAATAAACACATAGGTTGCTTTATTATGGAACAGGCATTAAATCCGTATTATCAGCTTTGCGAAAAAACGCTGATGGTAAATATTTCTTCTCGGCGCGAAAGACATGAAGCGCGAAACCCGCATTATATATGGCTTTTCACAAAACTGAAAAAAAGAAAAATGTAGTGTTGTGATAAAAAAAGGGTTTACCATCTGCCGATTTTTGTTATATTAGTAAAAGGTAATTAAAAACAGGGATAAACGGCGTAGATATGCGGTTTCTCATAGAAAGAACGCGACATCTTCTATATCATATATGTGTTATTTTATTTCATGTTTTATATATTTATTTCCTTTTATAATTGCGAAAAATCGTTACCGGAATCTGTGCGGTAACGATTTTTCGCTTATTAGTATATTTTAACTTTAAATAACCGGTATTGACATCAATTCTCTTGCTCTTTGTACAATGTGTTTCTCGATGGCAATCAATCTTTCTTCGGGGAGATTGATTGACGGGTGTCGTGTAAATGTGAAGTTCAATAATCTGCGAAGTTGTGTTTTTTGTTTGCTGCTCATTACTGCCTTGCATACATCATCAAACGAAACACCGTAGGGCGGTGTTCTTGTCTTTGCGTATTCACTAAGGTTTTTTATATCATCTGCCATAGCAAAGTTAAACAATGATAAGCCGTTATCGAATATCGGTGCCGGCTTGATTATCTTGCCTGTGTGGTTATCACGCAATACACCGAAATTGCCGAAATGTCTGTCTTCGTTGTAGATGACAGCATCAAACACCAGCATACTGCAAAGATCATCGTAAAAACCCTTGCCAAGCCCTTTGTAATATTCAAGGGCATTTTTCAGCGTTCTGTCCTTGATCAGTCTGCTGATTGGTACGAATGAAGTATCAATATCAGTGAAAAGGCGACATTTTGAAGCAAGGATTCCTTTCCAGTTTTCAAGGTCGTATTCAACGCAATTCAAGCCCATAGTCTTTGCAATCTGACAGGCGTAATACTCGCTATATGGCTCATTTCCTGCATTGGCAGCACCCTCAGTGCCGCCTTTATACAGATAGATGCCGTTGTTTTCGATGTGTCGCCAAGCCTTGCGGAGCATACCGTTAGTTGTGAACTCTGGCGAGGTTGAGAACGCTTTTTC
>CAJOFK010000040.1 GCA_905234015.1 uncultured Ruminococcus sp. | reverse complement strand
GGTATCGCGGTGAAAAGCCCTGCGATAAGGGTAATTACAAGCAGTATACTCGTAAAGCCCCGCGTAGTTTTGTTCATCATAAATTTCCCCCTCTGATAAAGGTTTTGATTTTGTAAAAAATATACAATATTCTATGGTATAGTTGATTTTTTAATTATACATTAACATTTTTAATAAGTCAACCGCTGCGCCTGAATAATCGACATCCGTAAGATATTTTTTACAAAAACGGCCAAAACAGGCACAAGAAAGCGTGCGCACCTAAGTGCGGAGCTTTCGTATATCCATCCGGTCCGCGTCAAAATAAAGTCGTCTCTCTCGTCCTTATTTTGGCGAGCGCTTTTGCTCCCTTCATCCGCCACAGGCGGCGGTCGCAACGCTACATGCGCACGCAGGGCGCAACTGAGCGGGAAATATAAAATTATTTTTACTTTATAAGGAACGCAGTTTCTTATAAAGTAAAAATATTAACCCTCCGCTTTTGCGAAGGGTTTAAATCCGGTATTTTAAATTGTTATCATTAAATGTTCGTTGTTTATATCGTGATACAGCGTGCAGTTTTCAGCCTTATAAACCCGGACTATTCCCGCAAGCTCCTCTCCGCCGTTAAACTCAGATACGACATCCTCGAATTTTTCGAGGCTTTCCGGACGGAAGCAGAGAGTTTTTTCGTTATTGAAAACCGCGGTGTAGAGTATCTCCGCCTCAACTAAATCCTGGAAGATATGGCTTCCGTAGGACAGCTCGGGGTTATAGCCCGCCTTAGCCTCCTCCATCTCGCAGATAACGTCGAAGCCGCTTATATCCGAAAACGCCGTCGGAACGCCAAGCTCGTGGGACGAGGTTCCGATACGTCCCGGAGTCATCAGCATCATATGCTTTTCGTCGTTTCGGAAATGCCAGTTGATTTCGCCTATCAGCTTAGCTACCGTTATCTTCTCGTTATACGGCATATTATAATAACCGACCGGGTCGACGTATACTATATAATCGAGCTTTTCCTTTCTTGAAAGTCCCATCGAAGCGCCCTTGCACTCGAGCAGGATGTTTTCCTTATCGGCATCGTCAGGAACGTCAACCGAAGCCGTACCCTTAACAATCTGAAGCGGACGGCACTGGAGCAAATCTATAGTGTATTCGCCGTTATCGGAAATATTTATCGTAAACTCGGTATCTACGGGATACTGATACTCGTTCTGAATACAGGAAAGCATACGCTTCATACAATCCATAAGCGTTTTATTAGTTACCAGTCCCTTGCAGGAAATAAAACGCACATCCTGATGTCTGCCCATTTCCCTCAGCCGTGACTCGGCGTCAAAATCGTGCTCGAGGAGGATATTTCCGAGATACCTCGGGAGAACGGGCTCCAGCGCTCTGAGCTCGACGGTTTCGAGGTCGTGCTTTGAGGTATTTATTACCTCAGCCTTGCGCTGAGAAAATTTATGCTTATCCGCGGCGCTTGAATACGCCGTTCTCTCGGGCATATCAAGGCTTACGAGCCTCGGGTAGGAGCCCTCGGTTCGGTCGACCGCGGAGGTTCCGAGCCCCATAACGAGCCTGAGCATACCCGCCTTAGGGTCGGCTGACTGTAAAAACCTGTAGGGGCTGTAGGAGTAGCCTACTCCTGCCGCGCAGGGCATATAAAAGCTGCCGTAATACGAACCCGACACCCTCTGAACTAAAAGCGCCATCTGCTCGTCGCGCTTATCGAGTCCGCGGCGTTTTCTGTAGTCGAGAGCCGAAAGGCTCATCGTACTTGCGTAGACGGTTTTAATCGCGTTTTCAAATTCAATAAGCCTGTCCTCAAAGCTTCCGCGGTTAGCGCAGAATACGGAATCGTACTTTCCCGCAAAGGCGTTTCCGAAGCCGTCCTCAAGGATACTGCTCGAGCGGACGATATACGGGTCCTGACCGTAATACTCAATAATATGAGCGAACTGCTCCTTCATCTCGTCGGAGAATTTACCGTTTAAAAGCAGGTTTTTAAACTCATCCGCAAGCTTAAAATAGCCCTCGTCGGTTCGCTGCTTTATTCGCATATCCCAAAAGCCGTTATCAACAATATAGGTGTAGTAAACGTCCGAGCCTACATAAAACGAGTCGTGAGGCTCTAAGGTTTCGTCGATATCGGGCTCCTCGTTTCGTATAATCGCCCTCGAAAGCAACATTCCGCAGGCTTTACCGCCTATCATTCCGGTGCCTATCATATGGTCTCTTACCTCGAAATAATCCTCGGGCTGAAAATGCTTTTTAACCATACGGCGCATTTTTTCGTCGCGCGTCATCATAACGTTGCACATTGAAACGCACTCGTCCGAAATATCCGCGCCGGAGCTGTGCTTAAGCTTTGCGGTGTTGAAAAAGCGATCCCACGAATCAGTATACTGCTCCTCCGTACCGCGCTGGAGCTTTCCGAGGGTATGATAAAAGCGGCTCGATTTAACGCCGTCGGTTATCGGGCGGAAAGCGCCTGTTTCGGGCTCGTAGGTATGAGGGAAGAACATTGTCTCCGAATCGCGGTTCCACACCTTTTCCGGTCGGACGTATATATTCCTCTCGCCGGTATAAACGTCGAGGAACAGCTGAGTCGTATTCATAATCTTATTTACGGAGTAGACGGAATGTTTACCGCGTATAAGCGGAAAGAACGCCACGGTGTCGAGTATAAACAGGAACGGACAGGTAACCCTGAAGAAATTTCCCATCATAAGGTCGGTAGCCCACGCTGCCTGAAGCTCCGAAAGACAGTCGAATACATAAAAGGCGTCTTTTCCTTCCTTTTCAATCACGTTATGGATTTCTACGGTAAAGTTCTCGAAGCGGTGCGACAGCGGAATTTTCACCGTCTTTACGCCGGGCTTATCCGTAAAAAACGGCTCGTGGCTCGCAAAGCGGAAATAAATAATATTCCGCTTATCCTTTATCGCCTGCTCAACATAAGGCTCCATAAAAAGCTTAAACTCACTAAGGTCGGAAACTCTCCACACCACGTTATCGCCGAGCCTGATATTATCAAGCGCCTTATCCATTTCGGGGATTCCCGATTTCACTCTTTCAAACGCTGCCATTACACGCACCTCCTGATTTGAATACGCCGGTTGAAGTTTGTATAACTATATTTAAAAAACGATTAGGGCGCTCACCCGTAAGGTAAGCGCCCTTGCTTTATGATTATACTATCACTAATTATTTTAGTTGTCAATATATGTGAAGAATTTAGATTCAACGCTTTATCCGAAAATCTGACCCGGGAGCTTTTTCTTTTCCTTAGGCGGAAAGCTCTTATCGAATTCCTCGGCTTCTTTCTCACTGACGAGGTAGCCCTCAGGCGGAGCGTACTCGCCCGTAACGCCGTTTAAATAACCCTTTTCAAGCTCCCTGCAAAGAAAAAACGAGGCGTCCGCGCCCTCGGGCAGTCCGTGGTAACGGATACCGAACTCACTCGCGTATGTAAAACCGCATTTTGAGTAGAAGTCGATATTCCCTTCAAAGCATAAGGCTCTACAGCCGAGCTTTTTCGCCTGCTTGAGAGAATAATCGAGCAGGATTATTCCGAAGCCCTTACGCTTTAATTCGGGCGTTATACAGATAGGCCCCATAGTCATAATCGGAATATCCCTGCCGTCGTCGGCTTTTATGACTGCTCGCATAAACATATTCTGACCGATGAGATTTCCGTCCTTTTCCATAACGAAATTAAGCTCCGGCACAAAGGCGGGGTCGTCGCGGAGCTTATGGATAACATAATGCTCGAGGCAGCCCGGGCGGTACACGTTCCAGAACGCTTCGCGTATGAGGTTTTCCGTCTCGCGCTGTTCTTCCGTTCTTTCCAATCGTATTATATAATCGTTTTTCATAACTAATGTCCTTTATGCTTTTCTTTTTTCTTTAGCTGTTTAAGGTCGAAGCGGCGCTGTTTTTCTGCCTCCCTTTTTTCACGGGATTTAAGCTTGCGCTCGGTTTTCATTTCCTCGTACTGCTTTTTTAACGCCTGCTGAGATTTTGTACCGATTCCGGTATTTTCAAGCTGTTTTCGGGCGGCTCTTTGACGGCGCTTAGGGTTATCGGCTTTATGCTTTACTTCCGATTTAACAGGAGGGCTGAATTTCAGCTTATTGTAATATCTCAGCACAAACGCGTATACTTCCGCGTCAGTAGGCTCCGCGCCGAACGTAACCTTGCATACCGACAGCTTATCGCCGTCGGTTTTTTCAAATATTCCTGCGAAAAACGGCTCGTCAAAATAAACCGTCAGCTTCGTATTCACAGCGCCTCACCTAAAAGATACGCCTCTCTTAAATCATCTTCGCTGACATCGCCTTTCTCCAAAGCTCCGCGCACAAGCACCCTTCCGATATCGCCGAGCTTAAAGTATTTCATACACAGCTCGTACTGGATGATTATTGAATCGAACAGCTCCGGCAGAGTTGCCGCGCCGACAAGTATTAAACCGAGCTTTTTTGTATTAAACTCTTTTCTCATCGGGGTATGCAGCCTGTCAACGAGCGCCTTAAGCTGAGAGCTTATTCCGTAGAAATATACGGGCGAGGCAGCAACTATTACGTCCGCCGTTTTAAGCTTTTCATAAATAAAACTCATATCGTCCTTTTGAGCGCAGATACTGCCCTCGCTCGTTTTGCAGCAGTTGCAACCGATACACGGATTTATTTTATAATCGCGTACAGGTATTACCTCAACCTCATTATTCTTTTCGGCTCCGTTTACGAAAGCCTCAACCAGCATATCGATATTTCCGTTCTTGCGCGGGCTTCCGCTTAAAATTACTATCTTACTCATTTTATCTCCGCTATTTTACAGTTCCGTTTACAATTTCGGCGTATACGTCCTCGGGTATCATCGGCGAGCAGATTTCTTTAAACAGCTCTGCTTCAATATTTCCGTTTTCGGCGTACTGCTTTCCTGCCTTTTTAACGAGTTCAAGCCTCGGCACCGTGACCTGAGCCGCCTCGGGCGCGTTGAACATCGGGCTTTCGGGCACGGTAATCATCGTATGATTATTCGGGAAGCATAGCTTAAACTGACCTACGGCGGGTTCAAAGTTGTGAGTGCTGTTCGGGAAGCCGCAGCCGCAAATCATAAGATATTTAAGTCGCGAAAAATCAGCCTGACCAACGTGCTCGTACCGCTCCCCCACCTTATGCATCGCCATACTCGACAGCGGCAGGGTTCTGTCCATAAACGCCTTTAAGGGCGCGGGCATACCGTAGCAGTAAAGCGGATAGCTGAATATAAGCAAATCGCTTTCGAGGATTTCCTCAAGCAGTGTGCGCATATCATCGTTATGAATACATTTCCCGCCGTTTCTCATACAGGAAAAGCATCCCGTACAAAACTCGATATGCTTATCAATTACGTTAATCATTTTTACGTCGTTAGTCTCAGCCTCATTCATACCCTCTAAAAACGCGCGGGTAATATGCAGGGTGTCGCTTTTATCCCTCTTAGGGCTTCCGTTAAATACTAAAATCTTCATTTTTTCTCCTTATTTTTGAACGGTTTATTGAACGGTGAAATCCGTCCACTCGATATGGAAATACTGCATTACATCTTCCGCCTTTTTCATACCGAACTTCTCATAAAACGGTACGGCATTCTCGTTAGCTATAAGATATACCGCAATATCCTTTTCGCCGCCTGCGAGCTCGTGGGCGGTTTTCATAAGCTTCATTCCTATTCCCTTACGTTCATAAGCCCTGTCAACGCCTAAGTCGGTTATATAAAGCCAGTAGGCGAAGTCGGTAAGTCCGAACAGTACGCCTACCGCTTCGTTCTTCTCATTCCTCGCAACGAGGCTTATATTTACGTTTTTAACGAGCTTTTTTATCCGCTCGTTAAAGCGCTCCTTAGGGTACTGAGAGCCTAAATCCGTTCTTTTAAGAAACTCAATATATTCCGCGGCGGAGATTCTTTCTTCATTTATTTTTATATTATTATCCATTAAAGCACCTGCTTTCAGTCTTTTGTAAGCACCTTTTTATTCCAGGATTTCTTTTTGCAGTTCGGGCATTTCAGCTTTCTCGTTCTGCCGAGATGCTGAGCAAACAATACGCTTTTAAAGGTCGGGACATATCTGTGACCGCATTCGGCGCACTCGTAGTAGCCCGCTGTCTGCTCGATTTTCATAGCGTAGAAAATCCCGATAAAAAAGATAATAAATCCCGCCGCAATCAGGCAAATTCTGAGCCATACGGGCATTTTGATTAAAGCCGCTGCAAGCACAAATCCGAATAAAATAATTGTCGAAAACAATCCGATTAAAACTTCAAGCTTTAAGAGCTTTTTATCCGATTCTTCTTTTTGCTTCGCCATTTCGATTATCAGCTTCTCGGATTTCTCCTTATAGTTCTCCATATCTATAACCTCCCCGTTAAATAAATCGTTAATACTGATATTAAGTACGTCGCACAGCTCGGGCATTATCGAGGAATCGGGCATTGACCTTCCCGTTTCCCATTTTGACACCGCTCTGTCGGTGATGTTGAGCTTCTCGGCTAACTGCATCTGAGTTAAGCCTGCCGCTTTTCTTCTCTCGGAAATAAACCGTCCTATTTTAATCTGGTCCATTTAATGTCCCTCCTTTCACTTTTACTTTAAGTTCTTTTTCCGTAAAAGTCTACATACTGTCGGTTGAATGGGAGGTTTTCAACCGAGGGTAGAGTCATTTTTTACTTCCACGGACGTTTTTTACCGATCCAGCCCTTCTCCTTCCAGTAGTTTACGTCTCTTTCGTTCCAGCCGTTTTTCTGAAGCATACGCATAAGAGAGAAAAAGCCTTTTGTCTTAAGCCCGGGCTTAGCCTTACCGTGCTTTGCTTTTATTTTTCGGGCGATGGAATCGGTCGCTTTCTCGATTTTTTTACGCTTTTTTTCGCTGACGCTTTTCCAGTCTACCGCCGCGACGCCTATACCGAGCTTATAAATCTTAGCGACTCCCCAGTAAAACAGGCTGTCGCCCATATCTTTATTGGTAGATTTCATTCCTCCGCCTGCTGCGGTCGAGATACAAACACCCTGCTTTTTAAACATACTTTCCTCGGGAGAATGAACCATCCATCTATAGCCGTAGTGGTCTAAAAACGCCTTCATCGCGCCTGTCGCGTGATATACATATACGGGACTTGCGAGGATAATAACGTCCGCGCTGTCCATAGCCTCGGTAATCGGGCGGAGCTTTTCATAGTGAGGGCATTTAGTTTCGCTTTCTCTAAAGCAATTAATACAGCCTAAGCAAAACTCCCCGAAATCCCTCGGCAGAAAAAACTCCGTTATTTCCCCGCCGATTTTATCAGCGAGAACACGCGCTGTATGATAGGTTGAGCCTTTATGGCTCTGACCGTGAATTATTACTGTTTTCATTTTATTTCAGCACTGAGCTCCTCAATTTTATCTTCGTTTTCTTTCTTCGGCTTATCCTTAGGGTCAATAAAGACAGCACTCGCCCTGAAATCCTGTATTCCGAGCAGCTCCTTTAAGCCGCCGAACGCCTTTTCCGCTCCGGAGCCCGACTGACAGGCATAGGAAGAAATAATCTTGCCTTTTAAAGTATTCTTGTTTTCCTCAACAAATGACCTTATCGGCGGAGCGATTCTGCCAGCCCATACCGGAAAACCTATTACAACCTGCTCGTACTCATCCGCGTTAAACTCATACGGATTAAGCTCGGGTGTTTTCGCCATTATTGCGCTTTTACCGCCCCAAAAGAACTTTTTAAAGCCCTTATCGGGAAAGGCTTTTACCGGCGTTATTTCAATAACGTCCGCGCCGGTTTTTTCCGCGAGCTTTTTCGCGACATAAGCGGTATTTCCGTGCATTGAATAATAAACAATTGCTGTTTTCATAATGTCCTCCTGTTTTAATTCCCGACAATTACGGGAATTATTTTATCTTCAATAAACCGAACTCTGTCGAATATTCTCGGTTTATAGGTTCCGGTCACGCCGACGGAAATATTTATCTCGGGATTAATATAGATTGCGTTACCGCTGTCGCCTAAAGCGGCAATAACAGGTTTATCCTTATAAGGTCTGTACCAGAGATAACAGTAAATCATATTTCCGAAGCGCTCCCCGAGTTCAACTCTCGGAGTAAGCATTTCCGTTATATAACTTTTTGAAATAATTCTTATTCCGTTATATACTCCGCCGTTTAAAACCATAGCGCCGATTTTAGCCATATCCTTAGCTGATAAGGTAAGCCCCCAGCCTGCGGTCACGGTATTTTCCGGGTCGTTATACCACTCGTTTTTCTTAGGCTTTTTGCTCATCAAAAACTCGAACTGGTCTTCCTTAGAGCTTGCTCCGTGAAGCTTATGCGCAGGGATTTCAAGAGGCTTAAAAAGATATTCGTTAGCAAAGTCGATACACCTCATTCCCGAAGTGTTTTCTATAACTCCCGCGAGAATCTGCACACCTAATGTGGCGTATTTAAACTCGCCCGTTATACCCCTTCTGCCGCCCAGTAAATCCAGCGCGGCTTTTGTCCAGTCGTCTGAGGTGCACACCTTAGTCCACGGCTCGCTTTTATATTTATACGGCGCGGTCATAGTTAAAAGGTGCTTTAATTTAACATCGTAAATAGTCTTTTCTCCGCGCTTGACGGTATAATCGGGGAAGAACCCAAGCACCTTTTGGTCTGTACTTTTTACATAACCTTTATCAATCGCAATACCTGTAAGCAGCGCCGTGACGCCCTTCGTAACGGACATAACATTCACCGCGTCGGTTGTATTGAATCCGCGGAAGCAGTCTTCATATACGGCAGCGCCGTCTTTAATCGCGTAAATCTGGCAGATATTGCTCTCGTTGCCTGAGCTTTCACAAATGTAATTATGAAGTTCTTCTTTTGTCATTATATTCCTCACTTAACGGCGTAAAAACCGCTTTGCATATATGAATGCCATAACAATTCCGAAGCCCTGAAGCCTGTTTTATTTAAAAGCTCAAAATGCTCCCCGATTGAAATCGGGAAAAACTCCCGGTTGTACCTAGCGGAATGGGACTTAACTTCCTCGGGCACTCTGCCTGCTTCGAGTTCGTAAGCTTCAAGGTGTTTCAGCATAATATCCTTTCCCGTTCCGGAAAAGGGTGCGGTGTTTTCAAAGTATATAAAAATCCCGCCGGGTTTCAGCGCGTTATAACAATTCTTTACCGCCTTTTCTTTCGTCGGTTTATCGAAATAATGGTGCGACTGAATCGCCGTTACTGCGTCGAATTTGTTTTCAAAAGTCAGATTTTCCGAACCTGTAAGAATAAACTCACACGGATAACCGCTCAGCTTCTTTTCAGCGTCCGCGAGCATTCTTTTAGACGGGTCGCACAGTACAAGCTGTGAAATATTAAGACGTTTTAACGCCTTTAACCCGAAGGTTCCCGTACCGCAGCCCGTATCTAAAACGGAAAGCGGTTTATCTTCGCAATATGTTTTAATCAGGCTGAAAATCTGCTCATAAATTTCGTCATAAAACGGAATAACCTTACGAACATTCGCGTCGTATCCGTTAACATTAAAAGCGGATTTATTATCCATTTTTATTTCCTCCGTTAAATCTGCTTATATCTAAAACAATCCGTAAGCGGTTATAGTATTCGCAGTTTAATCATTCCGGTTTTTTCTTTACCGGCACCCATATACCGCATTCATAATCAGGCGACTGAGGATTGCCGGCGGAATAAACCTCCAGTGTAGCCGAACCGTTAGCCCCAAACTTTTTGCCCTCGTTCGGGAACCATTCCTGCCATACATAGGTATTTAAACTTTGAAGCGATTCGGGGCACGCTCCTTTTGCCTTGAACACAGCCCATTCGCTTTCACGGAAAGTATAAAGCTCTAACCCTTCCGGAACTTCGCCTCCCTGATAAAGTCCCGCAATCCAGTATTCAAATCCGTTCTCGGATTCCGCGCAGATTGCAAACATTCCGATATCATTATCACATATTGCTTTTTCAACCGGAGTTTCGGGCTTCATTGTTTTCCATAGCCTTGCGTACTTTCCGTTATATTCCTTATCCCAGAACTCGGGGCATTTTACATATCCCTCGTCTAATCGTATCTCGGTGTGAAAGCCGATAAAAGTCATTTCATCTTTCTTTTCATATGTTAGTTCCATAATTATTCCTCCGCTGTTTATTTTTTTACAAGCTCGCTGAAAATTTCGTCCTTATCAAAATTCCCCTGCGACAGCCCGGGAACCTCCTTAAACGCCTTGCATAACGACAGGCTGACTTCGGTAAATACCGCGCTGATATCCTCATCCGAATAGGGGCAGTCGTCCGTCACAATCAGCGTTGCAAAGCTGAAAGCCAAAAGCCACAGGTCGCGGAAATATTTATCGGCAGTTTCAGCGTCCATATTATATATCCGCATAATTGAATCCCGCACCAGATCCTGCGTTATTTTAAGGGCTTCTATCGCTCCGCCTAAGGCATCATCGGGCTTAGTCAGGAATATCAGCTTAAAAAACTCGGGTTCATCCTTAGCAAACCTTATATACTCCTGCCCTACTCCGAGATTAGGAACAGGCGCTTTAAGTCCCTGCTCGATATATTTTCTGTAGAGCGTTTTTGCGTAGGAATAAACCTCGCTCTTAAGCTCGTCCATAGTATCAAAGTAAGTGAAAATCGGGCGGGTAGATACGCCGAGCTTAGAGGCAAGCTCCCTCGCGGTGAGCGAGTCAATTCCCTTTTCGCGAACAATCCCGACGGCGGCGTTTACTATCTCTTCCTTCTGAAATTTAACTTTAGGCGGCATAAGCATACTCCTTTTCGCAACTAGTGTTACGCAACATATGTTATCTATCAAAAATTATACTCCCCTGCTCCCGATTTGTCAATATATTTTTTAATTCGTTCGGGCGCAGCTACGGTATCATCCTAAAACTACTCATAATTTTTACAACAGATAATATCGAACGCGTCAAAAGCTCTCGAAATCCGAAAGGTAGTTTTCGAGAACATCCTCAAAGAACTCAGCTTCAACCTGACATCTGTTGCAGGTATCCGCAAGTCTTTTTACGACGTTAAAATCGTTCGATATATTTTTTATAATCAATATTTTAGTCAGCTTAATGCCGTAGCCGTCGGTCGGCCCGGCAGGAAGCACCACGCTGTAAGTCGTCATAAAATCACCTGCTAAATCAGCTTGATTATATTATATGTGGTAAATATTCACAAATCAATATTTTTTACACGATTGTAAAACAGTTGTGATATTAAACGTTAAAATGTGACAAATATTAACATTTTTGAAGTAATATCAATTGTATTATTGAACTTACACAGCGCGGATATAAAGTTAAAACAGCGGAGAATTGCGCTGCCCTGAACCGTATCCCGAGCGTAGGTTTCGTACTCGGTTGCCGAGACGGTCTGAACACCGCCGATACAAACAACCGACAAAATCAAACATACAGTCAAAAGCAGACTGAGCGTTTTTCTGAAGTATTTCATATCATTCTCCTTTCTTTTTGCAGAGCATATTTAATGAAAATATTACCCCTTTTACATTTTTACTGTTAAATTACACTATAAGAGTTACAGGACTGTCAACAAATCACAGGATAAAATTTAGTGATTTGTTTTTACTTTGAGTGCAATAATTCACCGATTTTTGACGCAAAAAGGCGCGGCACAGAATTAACCGTGCCGCGCACTAAAACGCTTTATATTTTTTACGCAATCCCTACTAAAATTTTCTGAATCTGAGACGCGTCCTTTATGCTTACGATTTTATCTTCGTTCATATCGGCAAGCTCAATCTGCTCATTATCCAGGCTTTCAAGCAGCGCGAGATATTTCTGAATAAGCGTTGCGTCCTTTATGCTCAGAACCTTATCACGGTTAACGTCTCCCTGCCGGTACTGCGGCGCGGAAACAGGTTCCGTACTCTCTGCTGCTGTTGAGAGCGCTTCAGTACTCTCTGCTGCTGTTGAGAGCGCTTCGGTGCTCTCTGGTGCCGTTGAAAAAGCTTCGGTGCTCTCCGCCGCTGTCGGTTCCGGCGCGAAGGTATCGGTCTGAGTCGGCGCGTCTGTTGCGGGAACAGTTGTCTCCGCAGCAGGCTCCGTTACCGTTTCGGAAGTCGGCTCGACGCCGAAATAATCAGTCAGCCAATCAACGCGCTCCTTACACCAGTTAACGTAAAAATCGTAGTTCTCCTCATAGGTCGCAAGCGGAGTTTTCATAACATTTACATAGTACCTGTTCACCTGCCAGCCGGCGTCCTTAAAATTCCTGTTTATTACGGTTTTATATGTATTGTAAAAGCTGTCGATAACTCCGCCCTTTGCGGGAATAGAAGCAAAATACGAATAGTGCTTTATAAACTCCGCCTTACTCAAATCATTGAACCAATCCTTAGCGCAGAGGATTTTATAAAGATTGTAATTGCTTATAAAGAGCCCGTCCGTCTTATAAGACGAGGAATACCGCGCGGAGAAGTTTTCGTTCACATTACCCGTACTTAAATCATAATCCCACGGCGGTCCCGCGCAGAGCTTACCGTCCTTATAGTAATAAAACAGCGAGCTGAAATCAAAATCGACCGTCTTTAAAAACTCGTTTAAAAGGTAGAACTTAACGAAGGACTCCACGTCGATTTTACTTTCGATTTCCTCTTTAGAGCCTGTTTTAAGCGTTGAGATAACGTCGTCCATCGTGGACTTAATGTAGCTTGTCTGCTCCTCTGATGGCGGGTCGGGCTCGCTTACGGCAAAGCGGATTCCGTTTGAGGTAAAATATGTAACGTCCTCCTCCTCGCGCAGAGCCTCAAGCTCAATAAGAAAATCCTTTTTACCGCCGTTGCCGGTTACGTCGATATCTACCCTGTCCTTGCCGTCGCCGACAGGCTCCATCAGCAGATAACAGCCCCTGAACGAGCCGTCCACAACAACCTCAACTACCTTAAAATTCGAGGTGTACGGAATACCGAGCTCCTGAGCAAGGCTGAACGCGACATAGTTTCGCGCGAGAGTCGGGTCAAAGATATTTGATATAAGCGCCCATTTCTTTCCGCTGCCCATATTCAAGACGTTCTTTTTCTTCTCAAACTTAAAGTTATAGGATTTTTTCGCAATACTGTCAAACGCGGTGCTGTTTCCGCGCACCTTCATAACAATGCTGTCGGATAACGAGGAGCCGTCAACATCCTCGATTTTTACCGACGCGTTAACGTATCCGTCGGACTTAAGAAGCGACGTTCCTTTTCCGTTTTCGGTTGTGAAGGTTATTTTCGGAACCTCGTACTTTACTTCGGCTGACGCCTCAAAGGATATGAGAGCTCCGATAACAAGCAGTAAAACAAGCAGTATTGAAACTGTTTTTTTCATCATTTTTATCATCCTTTAAACTGATTTAATATTATCATTGCGCTTTTCATTATGCTTGCGGTGCGCTCTCGGAGGGTGATACTCCGATTTATCGAAGGCAAGAATCATAGAAAACAGCGGCGGAATCAAGAATAAGCCGATACCGAACCGCTCGCTCTTTGTATAGCAATAGCACAGCTTCATAATATGAATAATCTCCGAAATTATCGTGACAATAATAGCTATTGAAAAGAAGGTTTCTTCTATCCAAACGGGAGTTTTATCTACGATTTCAAGCACAACCTCAATACACCAGAATACGATATCGAGAATAAACCAGATATGACTCATTCCGATGAGGTGATGCGATACGAAAAGATTATAGCCCGGTATAAGCGATTTCCAGCCCTTTTCACCCGCCTTAACAAACAGCTTCCACTCAGCTATAGTAAGACAAACATAATATGTAACACTCAGAACCATCGCAATATCGAACAACACCACCGACTCGCCGAGCGCTTCAATTATTCCTTCTAGAATCATTTAATCACCTCCGGAAAAAACCTTCCGATAGTTTTAAGCAATTTAATAACAGGTTTTTTCCTGCTTTCTCTACGAATCGTAAAAGCTCTGTCCCTCATCGGTTATAAGGCGCTCGGTCTTAGGGTACTCAAAAATTTCCATATTGCCGCGGTTTAACTCAAGATAGGATACAAACTCGGCGGCGTACCATTTCGCCATACCGAGGTTATGCATAAGATAGTTTCCGCAGTTTACGGGAGCAGCGCCGGGAACGGTATGAGCGTCATCCACAGATTTAAACGCTCTGAGCAGCAAGTCGAAAATCTCACGGGGCAAACGGCTTCCTTTTAAAATGAGATAAAATCCGGTAAGACATCCCATCGGTCCCCAGTAAATAACCTCATCCTTCCAATCAGGGTCATTGCGCAGATATGTCGCTATAAGATGCTCGAGCGAATGCATAGCCGCAACATCAATCGCAGGCTCAACATTCGGCCTTTTAAGCCTTATATCATAGGTTGTAACCGTACCGCCCGAGACCTCATCCGCACGGCTTACAAATATTCCCGGGACGATAAGAGTATGGTCAACCGAAAAACTCTGAATTAAATCCATATTGAAATCTCCTTTAAATTTTCTTTTCCGTATTTAAGATAATAATTTGGTTATATGATAACAGAAATCCCGTAAAAAGTCTATAAAAAACTCCGTTTTAAACTCCGATTTTTCCGCTCAAAAAAGCGTGCGCAACTGAGCGCTGTCTAAATCAAACTGAGCTGTTCATACTGCGTCTTTTCTTCAAACCGGCGGAGATACGCGAAGATTTCGTCGTTATTATGCATAATTCCGTTTTTCTCGCAGGTATTATGAAACAGCCTCATAAGTTCATTACTGCGGGGGCTGGGGATTTCGTAACTGTTTCCGTATTCGTTTATATAGCGCTTTTTAAGCCCCGGAAAATGCCTGTCGAGCTGAGTGTAAAAATACTCGCGGTTGCCTTCGCGAAGCGTCAGTCCCATTCCGAAGCAGATAATTCCGCGCACCTCAGCCTCAACGCACATATTTAAAATTTCTTCAATATTCTCACGGGTATCGTTAATATAAGGCAAAACCGGACTAAGCCATACGACGGAGGGAATACCGTTGTCGCGAAGCACTTTCAGCGCTTCAAATCTCTTTTTTGCAGTACAAACATCAGGCTCAATTATTCTGCACAGGCTTTCATCCGCCGTAGTCAGAGTCATCTGCACAACGGCTTTTGTTTTCTCGTTTATTCGTTTGAGGATATCCAAATCTCTGAGCACCCGGTCGGATTTAGTCTGAAGCGCAGCGCCGAACCCGTATTTTTCAATAAGCAGTAGTGATTTTCGCGTATATTCAAGTTTTAATTCAAGCGGAATATACGGATCGCTCATCGAGCCCGTTCCTATCATACATTTCTTTCTCTTACGGCGCAGAGCTGCTTCCAGTAATTCAAGCGCGTTTTTCTTTACCTCTATATCCTCAAACTCGTGATCCATCCGGTAACAGCTGCTTCTCGAATCGCAGTATATACATCCGTGCGAACAGCCCCGGTATAAATTCATTCCGTTCTGAGAGGATAAAATCCCCTTTGCTTTTACATAATGCACAAGCATTCCCCCGCATTAATAATCCGCTTTTATAATAACAGAACGGCAGAAAATTGTCCATAAAAACCTCCGCTTGGATTATCAAACGGAGGCTTCTTAATTTATTCGGTTTTATTTTACTTTAATCTTCGCCGTTTTGGTAACTGTTTTACGGTTGTATTTTGAATTGCCTTTAGCGGTGATTTTTATTTTGATTTTATAATTACCTTTTACGGCTTTTTTCCACCTTTTAAGCGTAATGACGCCTTTTGAGCTGATTTTCGATAGCTTAAACAATTTAGCGGTTGAGCCTTTTTTTATCAGCTTAAAGGCAACCTTTCCCTGAGCGTTTTTAACC
>CAJOFK010000039.1 GCA_905234015.1 uncultured Ruminococcus sp. | reverse complement strand
TCTTCCCGACCATAATTATCCATTTTCAATTTTAAATTATCAATTACCGATTCATTCTCCGATTGATTTCAGCTGCTTGCTGTATTCCTCAAAAAGCTTATCGGAAATCGCCATATTGCGGATGATGTCCTTAACCGTAAGGTCAAGCCCTGAGCCCTCGCTGTAGTCGGCAGGGTAGATGTAGTCAACCCTGTCCTTCCTGAGAAGCTCTTTAACCTTTTCGTCGAGCGACTGATATACCGCTATAGCCTTGCCGCCGTAGCTCTTCATCATCTTCATACACGGAACGTCCGAAAGGCCGTCGCCTATGTAAATCATATTCTGAAACGGAATACGCTTGCTGTCGTCCGGCATACTGCGGTTTAAGTCGATATCGTTGGAAACGTCGAGCACACCCTTGTTTATGCGGTAAACGAACTGGGTTTTGTTGGTGTAGTTAACCGCGGTTTTAGGCCATACGGCGTTACCGTCGCTGTCGTAAAGATATTCGCACGCAAAAATATTCTTGAACTCTCCGCTTATTGCCGTACCGTCAATAATCTCCTTCATACCCGAGGATATGACGTAGTGCTCTACCGAAACGCCGTTTTCTTCGCCGAACTTATTGATTCGGGAGAACCATTCCTCAACGCCCTTAAAGAACTCGATTCCTTTTCCGTTTTCCTCAAGACCGCTTCTTTTAAGCGGGATGTTTCTCTCCCTTGAGAGCTTTATAGCGGCGTACATATAGGCTAAAACCGAGTCCATATGCTCGTTTAGCTGGACTGTGTTTGTGTAGTCCCAGAACTCGCTTACCTGCATTCCGAGGCTCGGAATAAAGCGGTAGTTCTGCATATCCTTAGTGCAGAGGGTTTTATCGAAGTCGTACATTATAGCGACAATCGGTTTGCTTCCGGTCACTTACTTATACTCCTTAATATCAATGCTGTTTATTTTAACGTCCTTGAGGGGCTTGTCGGAGGTGTTGGTTTCTACTGCGGCGATTTTATCTACAACGTCCATTCCGTCGTAAACCTGACCGAATACTGTGTGGCCTGCGTCAACCGCGTTGTAGGCTCCGTCGAGCGAGGGATTTCCGCCGTTATTCTCGTAAAGCTTTTTAACTTCTTTAGGAACTACGTCTGTATCGTAGGCTGAGGTTCCGAGCTGATATACGAGCGAGGCGATACCCGTTGCGCTGTCCTTGGCTGTGGTGAAGTTGGACTTAATCTGAGCCCAGTTAGACTCGAGGTTCTCGAAGCCGTTAAACGCCTTTTTGTCGTTCTGATTGATGAAGAACTGACTGCCGTTGGTGTCCTTGCCGCTGTTAGCCATCGAAAGCGAACCGCGGATATTTAAAAGCTTATCGCAGAATTCGTCCTCAAAAGCTCCGCCCTCGGCGCTCTTTCCGCCTGTGCCGTCAGCGTTCTCGTAGTCGCCGCCCTGAATCATAAAGTCCTTGATTACGCGGTGGAAAATTACGCCGTCGTACTTGCCTTCCTTAGCGAGGCTTACGAAGTTATCTACCGTGTTGGGAGCGTATTTGTCAAAAAGTCTTATAGAAATATCGCCCATCGTTGTATGCATTATTGCGACAGTATCGCCCTTTGAGGGCTTATCAAGCTGGAAGCCGTATTCTTCGTCATCCGCGTAGGTGATTTCGGGGCTTACGCCGAAATCCGAAAGGTCGATTCCGAGCTTCTTGATATCCTCGACTGCCGCGCTGGACTTAGCAGCTTCCGTAGGCGCCTCGGTTGTAGCCGCAACGGTGGTTTCGGTGTTGTCGCCGCCTGAGCAGGATGCGAAGGTTGAAGCCGCCGTCATTATAAGGGCTGCTGAAATAACCGCTGAAATAAACTTTTTTGATTTCATAGTGATTTTCCTTTCTAAAAATCTTCTCTCCCTATTGTATTATAAATAATCATAAATTGCAAGTGTAATAAACGGACTATATTTTTCATATGCTGTTTTGAAGAAGTAAATACATAATGGAGGAAGAATAATGTTTAGTTTTCTGCCTGAGGGCAATCTGATAGATACCGAGGAGAACCGGCTCTGTATAAGCAGTCCCGAAAAGCTCAGGGAGGCGATGATAAGAGGAAAAATACTGGAGGCTAAGGCGCTTGTATGCGACCGCGCTCATAATCTTCACCTTAAGCTCGGAGGAATGAAAGCCGTAATTCCGAGGGAGGAGGGAGCCGTCGGCATTAAGGAGGGTACCGTCAGGGATATCGCGGTTATCTCGAGGGTGAACCGCCCCGTGTGCTTTGTCGTTACCGATATTACCTCCGATGAAAACGGAGAGGCTCTTGCCGTGCTTTCGAGGGAAAAGGCTCAGAAAATGTGCATAAATAATTATATCGACACCCTTATCCCCGGGGATATTATCGACGCTAAGGTGAGCCGCCTTGAGAACTTCGGGGTGTTTGCGGATATCGGCTGCGGAATAGCCGCGCTTATGCCGATTGATACAATCTCCGTTTCAAGAATCGTCCATCCGCGCGAGCGCTTTACCGTCGGGATGGATATAAAGGCGGTTATAAAGTCAATTGAAAACGGACGTATAAGCTTAAGCCACAAGGAGCTTCTCGGAACCTGGGCTGAAAACGCGGGGAGGTTTTCCCCGGGCGAAACTGTTACCGGTACCGTTCGAAGCGTCGAGAACTACGGCTCCTTCGTTGAGCTTGCGCCTAACCTTGCCGGACTTGCGGAGCCTTATCCGGGAATAGAGGAGGGGATGAAAGTCAGTGTATACATTAAAAGTATTATCCCCAAAAAGATGAAAATCAAGCTTATTGTTATTGATACCTTCCGGGATGAGCCCGTGCCGAAGCAGCCCCGGTATTTTATTAACGCGGAGCATATCGACCGTTTTATATACTCGCCCGAGGGAAGTATGAGGTTAGTTGAAACAAGGTTCGTGTAATAAGGGCTAAGGGCGCAGGGCAAAGTTAGGATGCAGGATGACAGGCAAAGCGGGTTCCGCTCCCGCGGAAGGACTCCCTTTTTTACTTTATAAGAAACTGCGTTCCTTATAATTATATTTCCCGCTCAGTTGCGCCCTGCGTGCGCACGAGCGATGGATATACGAAAGCTCCGCACTTAGGTGCGCACGCTTTCTTGGCAGGAAGCAGGAAGAAGGAAGTCTGTAGGTCGTGAAGATAAAGCGGACTTTGCCAATACCGCACTGCCCGACATTCACTTAGCCCTTAATCCTTACCCCTTAGCCCTAAGCCCTAAAAAAAGAAAAGGTCGGTTCGCTTGTGAACAGCTCCGTAAAAAGTAGACAATAGAAAAAAGGGACCTCCTATGGTAGAATTAAAGAAGCTACCATAGGAGGTTTAATTATGGGCAGAAAAAAAGGAACAAAAAATACACCACAAATAATAATCACTCAAATTGTGGAAGAACACAAGCACGGAATGACATTAAAAGAATTATCTGACAAATATAAAAAGCCATTTAAAACTATTAAGAATATGGTTAACAGAGAAAACAAAAAGAATCGAAAGATACAAGCAGGAGAAAAACTACATCGTATTGGACGTCCATGTAAAAAAGAGGGAGAACTTCCGCCATCAATTCAAAGACTGGATAAGTTGGCTCAAATGCGTTATGTATTGGCAAGTAAAGAGCGATACATAAAAAGATTGGAAATGGAAAACGAATTAATGCGGGATTTTCTCTCGCTCACAGAAAGGAAGTGAAGCCATCGATAAAGTATCAGATAATATATAAACATCAGGATAAATACTCAATCAGTGAAATGTGTCGGTTCTTCAAAGTATCAAGAAGCGGATATTACAAATATCTGAAAAGAATAGATAGACCCGCAAAAGATTTGGAGTTAGCAAACAAAATAGAAGAATGTCAAACAGAAAATCATAGAACATACGGTTATCGCAGAGTGCATATATGGCTGGAACGCAAAGGGATATACCGCAATCCTAAAACAATTCTCAGAGTAATGCAGAAATACAATTTGTTATCGGTTGTCAGAAGAAAGAAATTCAGCTATTGCAGTCAATATCTTCACAGATATCCCAATGTGCTTAATCGTGACTTCTCCGCTGAAAGACCTAATCAGAAGTGGGTTACTGACATTTCATATATCAAAACAAGTGAAGGTTTCTTGTATTTATCAGTTATCAGAGATTTGTATGACAACAGCATTGTTGCTTACAAAACTGCAAAAGATCAATCCATTAAACTTGTATTAGATACTATCAAAGACGCTAAGCGCAAAGAAAAGGTCACCGGGGAGCTGCACCTCCACAGTGACCAAGGGTTTCAGTATACATCCCATGCGTACTTTAACCTAACTCAATCATACGGCATTAAGCAATCAATGTCAAGACGTGGGAATCCATATGACAACGCTTTAGCCGAAAATTTCTTCTCTATTCTAAAAACTGAATGTATTCATAGAGTTAAACTTGCAACCTATGAGCAGGCTCGCCTGCTCATAGAAGAATACATCAACTACTACAACAACTATCGTATTCAAACTAAAACAAAACTGACACCCCTTGAAAAGAGATGTCAGTATGTTGCTTAAATTATAAATCTACCTTTGGTAGTCCTTATTTATACTGTCTACACAAAATGGTGCGGTTCACTTGAACCGACCTTTAAATGCTTTATTGATTAGCAGAAGAATACATCCATTTCCTTCTCTTCGCCGTCAGCAACGAAGTAAGCCTTGCTCTCCTCGGGCTTGATATAAACTGTGATATCCTTAGCAGCCTTACCGTTAAAGAGCTTTACGTTCTTAACAACCTCGTCGATAGAAACCTGAACTCCGCCGAACTCTACGAATACCTCTACCTTGGAAGCAGCAGCCTTCTTAGCGGGAGCCTTAGTTGTCTTAGCGGCAGCCTTCTTAGCAGGAGCCTTCTTCTCAGCAGCAGCCTTAGTTGTCTTAGCGGCAGCCTTCTTAGCGGCAGCCTTCTTAGCGGGAGCCTTCTTCTCGGCAGCAGCCTTAGTTGTCTTAGCAGCAGCCTTAGTTGTCTTTGTCTCGGCAGCCTTTGTCTCTGTTGCCTTTGTCTCTGTCTTTGTTTCTGTCTTCTTTGTTGCCATTTTGAATGACCTCCTCTGAAATTTCAATTTTTAGAATTTTAAAATTTATAGAATGTAAGCAATTTTCTGTTTACATTTTGTATTATACTATATTTTTTCTTATTGTCAACGAATTTTCAAAACTTTGTAACATTGTACAAATTGCACAATAAAAATAATTGTTTTTATATAAAAAGAACAATAGAAATTCGACACATTTCCCATAAATACTGGTTTTGAGGAAAGCCGTAAGAATTAACAAAACAAGCGCTTCCGCCTTAAAAATCACGGCGTTCCGGCTTCATAAATGAAAAAACCGAAAAGGTAACAACATTGATATTGTAATTACGGGTGATAGTTGTTATAATAAAAACTGAATAACTGTGTCCCGCTAAAGGGACTTTGAAAAAGGGATTTTATGTGGAGTAATGTTGTAGTAGTCGCGGGGCAGGTCGCAGTGCTCTTTATACTTATCGCAGTCGGCTTTTTCAGCGGAAAAGCAGGGCTCATTAACGAGAGCGGCGCAAAGCACCTTACCAATATAGTTTTATACCTCGCAACCCCCTGTATAATGATTCAGTCGTTTCAGAAGGTGGGCTTCAGCACGGAGCTTATTTTAAACCTCGGGGTTTGTACAATCTGCGCGGTGCTTATTCAGGTTATATCAATTCTTATCTGCCGCGCGATATTCCGCAGCAAGGACGAAAGCCGCAGGGTGGTTATGAGATTTTCCGCCGTGTTTTCAAACTGCGGGTTTATGTCGATTCCGCTTCAGCAGGCAATCCTTGGAGATAAGGGCGTTTTTTACGGCTCCGTATTCGTGGCGGTATTCAACATCCTCGTATGGAGCTACGGCTTAGTCGATATGAGCGGCGATAAAAGCAATTTTACCGTGAAAAAGCTCATTTTAAATCCGGGTATCCTCGGGGCGGCGGGAGCGTCGGTGCTTTTCTTCCTGCAGCTTCACCTGCCGGATATCCTTTTAAGCCCGATTCAGTATATTGCGGGGCTTAATACCCCTGTTCCTATGCTTGTTATCGGCTTTTATCTAACGCGCTTCAGGTTTAAGTCCCTGCTCGACCCCGGTATCTACGGCGTAACGGCAATGAGGCTTATAGCGATTCCGATTATCTCGCTTCTTATAATGAAGCTGTGCGGGGTGGACTGTGATATTATAGTTTCCTGTACTATAGCCGCGTCGGCTCCGGTAGCGGCGACTACCACAATGTTTTCAACAAAGTTCAACCGCGCCACAGACCTCTCGGTAGGGCTTGTTTCAATAACTACGATTCTCTCGATAATTACTATGCCCGTCATAATAGCGGCGGCGCAGACATTAGGATAAATTCAGGAGCAGAAAGATGGCAAAAAATCCGCGTCAGAAGCAGAAGCTTTTATATCTTCAGAAAATACTTCTCGAAAAAACCGACGAACAGCACGGTATAACTATAAACGAGCTGATTTCTCAGCTTGAGGCTTACGGTATAACCGCCGAGAGAAAAAGCCTCTACGACGATTTGCGTATACTTGAGGCGTACGGGCTCGATATCTGCGCTGAAAAAAGTAAAACCGTGAGGTATTATGTCGGCTCGAGGGACTTTCAGATTTCCGAGCTTAAGCTGCTGGTTGACGCTATTCAGAGCTCGAAGTTCATAACCGAGAAAAAGAGCCTTGAGCTGATTAAAAAGCTTGAGTCCCTCGCGAGTGAAAACGACGCAAAAAGGCTTCAGAATCAGGTAATTGTTTCAAACCGCGTAAAAACCGCGAACGAAACGATTTATTATAATGTGGACACGCTCCACGAGGCGATAAGCCAAAACCGCGCCGTTGAGTTTTATTATAACCAGTGGAGGCTGAAGCTCGGCTGTGCCGACAAGCTGAAGCTCGAAAGACGCCGCGGCGGCGAGCGCTACAGCGTAAGTCCGTGGGCGCTATGCTGGGACGACGAGAACTATTATCTTATCGCGTTTGACGAAAAAAATTCTCAGATACGCCACTACCGCGTCGATAAAATGGAGAAGATAGATATAACCGAACGCAGGCGCTCGGGCGTTGAGGAATTTAAGAAAATAAACCTCGCCGATTATTCCCGTTCCACCTTCGGAATGTTCGCGGGAGAAAACGTGCAGGTTACGCTTTCCGTTGATAAATCATTAGTCGGAGTATTTGCCGACCGTTTCGGAAAAAATATTTTTATAACGAGTGATAAAAGCGACGACAGCCGTTTTATCGCTAAGGTTAATGTAAACGTAAGCGAGCAGTTTTTCGGATGGCTGTTCGCGCTCGGGGATATGGCGGCTCTCACCGCTCCCGAAGATGTTGTCGATAAATTTAAGGAACATTCGAGGAAGGTAATGAATCAGTACGGGTAAAACCCGACCCCGTTAAGACGGGGAAATGCCCTTTGCGGCTTAAAGACTATAAGGAGGCGATAGTATGATTTGTCCGCGCTGCGGAAAGGACATCCCGGATGCCGAAACAATGTGTCCGTTTTGCATGCAGGAAATAGATCACAACTTTGAGTTTAACGACTTCAGAGAAGACGGCTTCGTTCAATTAAAGCTTAAGGAGAATACCCCCTCATCCCAGCCTCAAAGCTATAAACCGAAGTATTTCGATATTTCGGAATATAATATTTTTGTTATAGCAATTGTATTCGTTTTATGCGTATCATTATTTACAATATTCTCGCTGAAATTTGTTCAGAAAAGAGCTAAGATAATTGTACCGAAATATGTATCAACCGAGCCTGTAACCGAAGCGACAACCGCTACCGAGCCTACTACGGCAAATACCGTTAAGAGCTACGGCTTAGAGGACCTGATCGGAAGCTGGAAGTTCGCAGGCGATGAGGAGGATAAGTATACCGCTATTCCGTATTATACGTTTAAGGAGGACGGTTATCTGCGCGAGAACTACGGCTCCATGGTTACCGAGGGAAGCTACGTTGACCTCTCTAAGGGAAAGGATAAGGCGGTTTACCTGTCTTTGGATTCCAACATGAAGGGCGGTTATGATTTTGAGCTGGTAGGAAATAAGGATTCGGGCTACGCGCTTATTCTTACTCACCAGAGCAGCGGCGCGGAGTACACCTTAGTTAAGGCGGACGCAAAGATGAAGAAGCTGACGCCGATTCCGAATTGTAAGCTCGATAAGTCGATTATCGGAACCTGGTATACTAAGGAGAAGGATAAGGCTTATAAGTTCACTGATAAGGGAACGCTTAAGCGTATCACAGGAAAAATCACCACCTACGCCGTATGGACAATCGAGAAAAAGGGTGAAATTACCATCAAGTATATGAAGGACGAGATTAAGACGGTAGTAGTACCGTATAAGCTCCTTATCAAAAATAAAAAGCTGATGGTTAACGGCACCATTTACTATAAGAAATAAAAACTTAATTCACTGTCCCGTTTATTGTACAGCAAATCCTTTATAATAAAGATAGAAATTATAAAGGAGGAGCAAAAATGCTTAATTTCTGTATATTCACTTTTATCTCTTACGCGCTGGGAGCTATCTTAAGGATGTTGTTCGGGGGCAGGTTAAGCGCAAATAGTTAGGAGAAAACTTGCTGCATTTATTTATAATAAATAAGCACGCGGGAAAGTCGGCGGCTTACGAGGATATCTTAAGTCAGCTTAAGCCGCTTAATACTCCCGAAAAGCTCATAGTCGAGTGCACAAAATGTCCGAAGGACGCGACAGATATCGCAAGACGGTATGTTAAGAACAGCGATGAGTTTGTACGGATATACGCCTGCGGAGGCGACGGAACCTTTAACGAGGTTTTAAACGGAGTTTATGACCTTGAAAACTGCGCTGTCGCGTCGGTGCCTACCGGCAGCGGAAATGATTTTATCAGGAGCTTTGATATCCCGAAGGAGGACTTCCTCTCGGTTGAGAAGCTTTTAAACGGCAGAGAGGTCGAGGTTGACCTTTTAAAATGCGGTGATAGAATCAGCGGAAACTCAATCACCATAGGCTATGACTGCGCCGTCGCAAAGAACGTAGATAAGTTTAAGAAGAAAAAATTCATAAGCGCGTCCCTTGCGTATAAGCTGTCGATTTTTTACTGCCTTATTAACGGCCGTAAGCATAACTTCCGTATTATCGCGGACGGCAGGGAGCTTAAGCGCGACGGAACCTATCTGCTTTCCGTAAGCGCAAAGGGCAAGTTCTACGGCGGCGGAATAAAATGCTCGCCTAAGGCGGATAACCGCGATGGTTACATAGATTTTATGGCGGTTAAAACCGTAGGCGTTTTAAAGTTTGTATCGCTGCTTCCGACCTTTATAAAAGGCGCTCATATTGATAACCCGAAGTTTGATTTTGTAACTCACAGCAAGGTGAAAAGCGTGAGTTACCTGAGTGAAAAACCGTTCGAGATAGGAATCGACGGCGAAATCATTTCCGTTGATAAGGCGGAAATCGAGCTTCTTCCGAAAGCGCAGAAAATTATTTTACCGATAAAATGAGAAAAGACCGGCAAAAGCCGGTCTTTATTTCGTTTATCTATACTCTTAACTGCCTATAAGCTTCTGACGTATTGTAATTATGTCGGAATCGCTTACCTCGCAGCTGTAGAGGAAGTTTTCGGTGTTTTTATATTCCTTGTTAATATACTTGAAAAACTGTTCCATAGCGTCCGGAGGAGTAAATAAAAACGGGTGGTTTATATTGAGCCTGCCTTTTCTGTCCTTAAGGTAATCGCCCCATTGCCTTGAAAGCTCCGCAAACCTCGGCTTAAGCATTGTACGGCTGATACAGTAGTCGAATACGATATCGTTTATATCAACTCCCGCAAGCGAAAGCGCAAACGCGCTTATGATTCCGGTGCGGTCCTTTCCCGCGTTGCAGTTGAACTGGCAGGCGCTGTCGGTAATTGCGAGCTCGTGCATAACGTCGCGCACCCAGCACTTGTAAATTTCAATCCACTGGATATAGCTTTTTCCCCAGCCTGAAAAATACTTTGCGGGATCCTCGGTGTCTATGTTGAAGCCCGCAGCGTCGGCGCGCCCGAACATCGGAAGATGAAGGTACTTTATACCCTCAATATTCCTCAGACTGCTCGGAAAGAGCGATATATCGGAGTCGCCCCTGAAATCGAGCGACTTCGTAATTTTATAATCCTTTAACAGCTGTATGTCGCTTTCGCTAAGCTCAACGGGAGCCTCGCTGCGCACAAACACGCCGTAGTTAGTCTGCGTTCCGTACTTGCTCGGGTAACCGCCTAAGTCGCGGCAGTTGCTCATTTTTTCAAGCGGAAGCCGTTTATAATATCTCATATTTTCCTCTTTATCCGAGGCAATAACCGCAGGGAGTATAGCCCTTTTTAATAAGCTCGGATTTTTTCCCTTTATATACCCTTTTGTTATTCGGGTTCATATTCTTAACGCCCTTACAGCTTTTAAGATGAAATACACCGCTGTTTTTATTTATGATAAAGGTTGTAAGCTTGCTTTTTGAGGTTTTTGACTTATTTCCCTTAGTTGAGGACTTTCCGGTAATCTTTCCGCGGAAGGTCATATCCGCCTTGTTTTGACCGTTAGCGTAGGTGATAATTACCCCGGGCTGAACGTTGTAGCAGTATACGTTAAAGCATACGCCGCGGCCGTTATCCTCAACCGACCACGCTTCCATCTCCACGCCGCTTGCGAGGAGGTTTTCACCCTCGAATACGGGAGTAACCCTGTAGAGAACGTGGTTTTTGGTGGTGTGTATATATTCCGCTACCTTATTTTCGTAAGGGAGCATTCCGTCTACGTTCATATATCTCGTGCCGGTTATAAGATTGCGCTCGTTGGCGTTCTCGCCTGTGAGCTGATAGCCGATAAGGTGACATCGGTTGTAGATATGGCCGTCCGAGATAAAGGCGTATTCCTTCTGCCTCCAGCCTGTCGGATGAACCGAGCTGATATCGCCGCGCTTTTCTTTCGGCATTAAGTCGGTTGAGATGTTTGCGTAAGCCGTACCGCACCGTCCCAGCCGGTCGAGGCGCGAATATTTCTCGAAGGATTTTGTCTTTTTCTTCTGCTTATCCGTGAATTTCGGTTTATTGTTATTAAGCTTTACGCTCGGCTCGCCCGAATACTGCGGGATTTCTTTTCCGTCGAGCGTTACCTGAGTGTCTATGGTATCAAACGGCAGCTCCTCTATCGGAGCGCAGGCGCTGAAGATTATAAAAACGCACAGCATCGCTGACAGTAATATTTTTTTCATTAAAGTTCATCGCTCGTTTCTATAAGAAGAACATCCTCTATCGAAATTACCGTCTTATCGGTAAAAATAATCTCGCGGGAAATCTCGTCTACTCGCCGCACGTTCCCCGTTAAGCTCTCGTAGCTTCCGCCCGGTTTTGTTTTATCGGGGATAAAGCGGGTCAGGGTGATTTCGGGACGCTTCTTTATATTTTTAATTATGAGGTTAAGGCTTTCGTTTAAAAGCCGAAGCTCGTCCTCGCTGAGCTCGTGCTTTTCGGCGGTGAGCCTTGAGGTTTCGTTTATAACCGCCCCGAAGCCCGTCAGCGCCGCAAAAGGCATAAACTGAGCCGCGCGGTCGTGAGAAGACATATGCGGGCGATTGGCTGAAATATGGCGGGGGAGGTTAAGTATATCGCCGTATTTAAAATTTTCCATATTATTTAAAGAAGAATTTATTTGTTATAAGGAAGTCCGCGCCCATATTCGACATTATCGAGCCGCGGTTTTTATCGCTTACGTTATAGCAGCCGAGCTTTATGCCCTTGCTGTGAGCGCTTTTAATTAAATCCGCCGTCATATACTCGCTGAACCTGAAAATCATAACCTTAGCTTTCTTTTTTCCGGCGTAGTTTATTGATTTTTCAATATCCGACTTGCTGTTCGGAAGATTTAAAAATCCCGGACGGATACCCGCCTTAATAATCCGCTCGAACGCTTCCTTGTTCTGCGAAAATACGGTTATCTTATTCGCCATACCGTACTTGCCGATTGTTGTGCGGATAGTCTTAAGACCGTTATCGGTAATTTTAGGGTCCTTAAGGTGGAGATAAAGCAGCATATTCCTGCTCGCGACAGCTTTTACAACCTGCTCGAGCGTAGGGAGATACTGGGTGGGATATTTATCAACGTTGGTTCCGATTTTAATCGGGTATTTTTTAAGATTGGCGGCGGAGATATCTCTTATATCATCGCCCGACTTGCACATACTGAGAATACTGTCGTGACAGATAATGATATCGCCTGATTTGGTTTCCCAAAAATCCGCCTCAACCGAGTCGTAGCCCGCCTTATAAGCTTCCTCAAAAGAAACTAAGGTGTTTTCGGGAGCTATGTCCATACGTCCGCGGTGGCCTGTTACCTCGATATCGCGCGTAGTTGCCTTTCCGGTAAACAGAGCGGCGGAGTCTATATAAGGACGCACATAGATATTATATACCTTGTTTACGCTCAGCGCGGCGATATTCTCCGAGGTAATCGTATAGGAGGTTGAGGTTATTTTCTTAATCCTCGCGTACTTGTTTTTGTTGTAGTCGAGCTCGGTCTTTAAGGTATAGGAGGTTGCTCCCTTTACCTTGGTCCAGCTTATGTTAAGATTGCCGTTTTCCCACTGATAGTATACCTTAGGCGCGGTGGTAATCTTATAAACGTCCGACCATTCGCCCTTGTCCTTATTCTGCTTTGCGCGGATTTTTATAGAGTAGGTTTTACCGGCTTTAAGATTTTTAATCTTGTAGGTATTGTTCTTGATTTTTGAGTAGGTTCTTTTGCCGGAATTTCCGTTGCTGAGCTTTATCTCGTAGGTTACGTCCTTTGACGAAAGCTTAGACCATTTTACGGTAGCCGAGTCGGTTTTTGACGCTGTCTGTTTAATTTTTGCGATTTTCTTAAGCGTGACCGCAGACGCGGATAACGCGCTTAAACACGATACCGCAATCAGCGCGGCTAAAATTAAAGCAGTTAATTTTTTCATATTTTCCATTTCCCTTTTATTAAGCCCTGTGACCGCCTATCTGAGAGTTGCGCTCAATCGAGGTAGCGCCCTCTTTAAGGTTCATCCCCTTAAGCACCGAGTTTTTTCCGTAGCGCTTATGAAGGCTGACGGTTGCTTTTTGAAGACTTCTCTCGCGTTCAAGCAGACGCTCCCGTTCAGCCTGCGTTTCAAAGTCGGTGAACAGGTCGAGCTGTTCGCTGAGCTGAGCTGCTTCGGCTTCGGGGATGGTGTGGTTTGCGGCTATGTACATACGCCTCACTTGAAGGCTTCTGTCGGTTATCCTGTCAAAAAGCCTTAGCACAGCGTTTGCGATGAGATTAGTCGAGGAGGTATAGCGTCCGATATTCTCTGAGCCGTGAGAGTGCGCGGGCAGCTTCCGCCCGTATACGTCTACCTTAACCTCTCCTTTATAGCCGTTTTTGAGGCTTGAGACGTCGTAGCCTACGGTGAGCACAACCTGGTCGGTGACGAGCTTTTTAGAGACTAAATCGAGCGTGAGAAGCTCCGTCATCTCGCGGATGATGAGCCTCGCCTTTTTAAAGTCGTAAGGGGTAGAGAGAACCTGCCCCGAGCTTAAGGACTTTACGCGGGGAGTGTAGCTTTTTATGTCGTCGATTGTACAGCCCTCAAAGCCCCACGCGTGGTCTATAAGCAGCTCCGCGTTAATACCGAACAGGTCGTAGAGAAGCTTCTCGTTGACGGTTGAGCACCGCGCGACGTCGCCCATGGTAAACATACCGTAGCGCGAAAGCGTTTTTGAATAGCCCCTGCCGATTCTCCAGAAATCGGTAATCGGTCTGTGCTCCCACAGAAGTCTGCGGTAGCTTTGTTCATCAAGCTTCGCTATCCGCGAGCCGCCGTTTTCAACCTTGATGTGCTTCGCGAGAATATCCATAGCAACCTTACAGAGATACAGGTTTGTACCTATACCCGCGGTGGCGGTTATTCCTGTTGCTTTTAATATATCCTTAACTATTTTATCAGCAAGTTGCTCCGCGGTCAAGTCATAAAAGTAAAGATAATTTGTCACATCCATAAAAACCTCGTCAACGGAATAGACGTGGATGTCCTCGGGAGCTATATATTTAAGATAAATTTTATAAATTTCGTTGCTCATTTTTATATAACGGGACATTCTCGGCGGCGCGACAATATAATCAACCGCAAGCCCGGGCATAGCCTTAGCGATACTGTCAAACCGGGTTTTACCCGTCAGCTTTTTTTCGGGAGCATTGCATTTACGGGCGGAGTTTACCTCCTTAACGCGCTGAACAACCTCAAAAAGCCGCGAGCGCCCCGATATTCCGTACGCCTTGAGAGCAGGGGAGACGGCGAGGCAGATTGTTTTTTCCGTGCGTGTAATGTCCGCTACGACGAGATAGGCGTCGAGCGGGTCGATACCCCTGTCTGCGCACTCGACCGAGGCGTAGAAGGATTTTAAATCTATTGAAATATAACTTCTTTCCTCTTTCATAATTTCAAAACTCCTTAGAACATATGTTTATAATAGCACGAATGTTCTAAAAAGTCAACAATAAAAAACCCCGCATTAAGCGAGGCTTTTAATAAATAAATTTTTTCAATTCGGGCTCCCCGTTTAATATTCCTGCATCGGGTTGTAGGGGACGCCGTCATAGCGGCACTCAAAATGCAGGTGAGCTCCGGTTGACCATCCGGTAGAGCCGACGTAACCGATTGTCATTCCCTTAGTTACCTTCTGGTTTAATGAAACGGTAGTCGCCGAAAGATGACCGTACAGCGTCTGCTTGCCGTTTGCGTGCTCAATAAGCACATAATTGCCGTAGCCTCCGCCGCAGCCGCAGGAACCGCTCTTGCCCCAGTTATGGATACAGTCGTCGTTGCAGGCGATAACCTTTCCGTCAAAAGCAGCGACAACATTAGCGCCCATAATTCCGCTTCCCGTTATGTCGATACCCTTGTGGCTGTAGCCGCGGTCTTCTCCGAATTTGGAAATAACGTAATAGTATCCGGGTACCGGCCACAAAAAGCCCGAGCGTCTGACGTGGATTGAATCGGATGAACCTGAGCCCGAGCCTGTTCCGCCGCGGGTAAAGGTACTCTGCTTTTCGGCAGCCTTTGCGGCGGCAATCCGCTTAGCGCGCTCAGCCTTTTCCTTTTCGTCAAGCTTATTATAATACGCCGAAAGCTGTCCCTGAATTTCGGATTCCTGAGAATTTGCATTGTTAAGCAGCTTTTTAGCGTCGTTCTGGTCGTTGTAGAGCTTAGAGAGAATATCCTCGTTGTCCTTTAGGAGCTTTGTCAGCTTATCCTGCTTTGAGGTCAGAAGCTTTTGGTAAGATTCAGCCTTGGCTTTTGCGGCTACGAGGGATTTTTTCTCCTTGGAGATTACCTGAAGTTTTGTCTTGAGTGAGTTTATAAGCTTCTGGTCGTAGGAGGAAAGAGTTTTTATAAGCTCAAGCTTGTCGATAAAATCTCCGAAATCCTTAGCGCCGAGTATAATCTCGAGGGAGGAGGTATCGCCTGCCATATAAATGGAACGGATACGTTTCCTTAACGTCTTCATCTGGGTTTCAATCTGCTTTTTGCTGTTTCGTATAGCCTTCTGCTTTTTGGCTATGCGGGTTTTCAGTTTGTCAACCTTGATGTGAGCGTCGGTAATTTCGTCCGTAAGTTCGTTAATCTGACTTACAAGAGCAGAGCTGTACTGTTCTTTTGCGCGAATATTTTCTCGTGTCTTTTTCAGCCGTTCCTTATATTCCTTTTCCTTGGAACGCAGGTCGCTGATTTTTGACTTGTAGCTTTTTGTTTTTTTATCGCTCTTGGTTGCGGACTGAGTTGCAGCCTGAGTTTCTTTTTCGTTGTCCGCGGAGAACGACGGAACAAGCAACGGCGAGCATACAAGACACAATACCAGTAAAGCCGATATCAGTTTTTTATACATAAATATGCACCTTCGATTTAAAAGCGGTAAGTGATAAGTGGAGTATTAACCTACCATCCAAGTATCTCATTACCTTCCTTTTTAAGATACTTTCTTATTGAAATAAAGCCGGAGAGGGCGCCGATAATAATGCCCGCGGCTACGAAAATTGCCGCAACATACCAGATTACGTTCATAATCGGCATAGCCTTAAAGAACGAGATAAGCCCCGTTACGATATTGCTTACGGCGTCGTAGAGGAATATAAGCGCTACCGTTGAGATAACCGAGGCTATAAAGCCTATGACCATACCCTCGACAATAAACGGTATTCTTACGAACGCGTTAGTCGCGCCGACCGATTTCATAATGCTGATTTCAAAACGCCTGTTGTGCATTGTGGCGCGGATTGTGTTCGAGATAATAAACAGCGAGATAATCGCGAGCGCAAGTATAATCCAGAAGCCGAGCGTCTGCACGAGGTTGTTAATCTGAGTAAGCCTGCGAGCTATATCGCCGTGATTCGAGACTGAGTCAACGCCTTTTATTTTAAGGATTTTATCTACGGTTTTATCGTACTTTGAAAGGGCCTCCATAGATACCTTGTAGGCGTCGGGGAGGGGATTGTCGTCCTTTAAATTCTCGAAAACCTCGTCGCCGAGCTTTTCCTTATATTCCTTAATAGCCTCGTCCTTTGAGTAGTACTCGGCCTTATTTACATTTTTAATTTTCTTAATATCACGTCCGACGTAAACCGCCTCAACCTTAGAGAGGTTATCGTCGAGATAAACCGTGGTTTCGTTGCTGTCGCCCACTGAATCAACCAGCTGAGCAACGTTCATTGAAAAGAGAACCGCGCTTCCCGTAAGTACAAGACAGGAAATAAGCACGCATACCGACGCGATACTCATAATGCGGTTTGCCCATACATTCTTAAAGCCTTCCTTAATAAGGTAGCCTAATCCGCTTAGCTGCATCAGTTATCACCGTCCTTATCAAGTGTTTCCCTGAGTTCGGCGAGAACTACGTCTACCGCCAGCTCGTCAACCCTGGGCTTGTCGGAATTGCCTGAGATGTCGGCGAGAATCTCGTCAATTAACTGCTCATCAGGCACCTCGGAGGCAGTATCGGAGGTTTCGGGCTCGTCCTCGGGCTCAGTTGTTTCCTCAACCTCGGGAGCTTCTTCGACTTCTGCGGTTTCCTCAATTTCGGGAACTTCTTCAACCTCGTCAGGTTCCTCGGTTTCGGGGGTTTCCTCGGATTCCCCGGCTTCACCGTCAGCCGGTTCTTCCGGCTCTGCGTTTTCTTCTGAGTCCTGAGTTTCCTCAGCTTCGGGAGTATCGCCGGCTTCTTCGGCTTCGTCCTGTACTTCCGCGTCGGATTCGGCTGTTTCTTCGCCTTGTGCTTCGGGCTCGTTATCTTCGGCGGAAACTTCCCCGGCGGTATCGGGCTCGGTTTCGTCAGGCTGTTCGGTTTCCTCTGAGGGTGTGAAAAGTATATCTCCCGCGTCGGATAATAAGCCGTTGGTGTCGTTTACGACGCTGCCTTTTTCAATCTCGATAACGCGCTTGTTGAACTGACGAACCAGCTCGTGCTCGTGAGTAACGACGAGTATAGTCGTGCCATGCTCCTCGTTGATTTTAGAGAGCAGCTCGATAATTTCGTAGCTCATTTCGGGGTCGATATTACCCGTGGGCTCGTCGGCGATAATTATAGCCGGGTTGTTTACGAGCGCCCTCGCGAGGCTTACTCTCTGCTGCTCGCCGCCCGAGAGCTCGCTGGGACGGCTTTTAAGCTTATGAGATAAACCTACCAAGCCGAGTATATACGGAACGCGCTTTTTAACCTCGGCGGGAGGCGCTCCGATAGCCCTCATTGCGAAAGCTACGTTGTCATATACCGTCATTTTTTCAATAAGGCGGAAATCCTGGAAAACTATTCCCATATTACGCCTTAAATACGGAACCTTTCTGCGCCTGAGCTTAGTTACATCGGTTCCGTTTACTATAATCGTTCCGGACGAGGGGCTTTCCTCGTGCATAATGAGCTTTAAAAAGGTACTTTTACCCGCGCCGGAAGCGCCTACGATAAACGCGAACTCGCCCTTTTCGATTGCAACGCTTACGTTGTTAAGAGCGTGAGTTTCGGAATCGTAGTTTTTCGAAACATTATTAAATTCAATTATTTTCTCCATAAATTCAATCACCTGAACCGGGCGCACTGAGTACGCCCTCTCAAAAGCTAAAGTGCTGTCTTACCTGACAGCACTTAAAACTTTTATTAATATTTTGTTGGATTAGCTGTTAAGTATTTCTTTACCATAAGAGCTACCTTAAATACGATAGCGTCCTCAAATTCTCTGAGGTCGAGACCTGTCAGCTTTTTAATTTTCTCAAGTCTGTATACGAGGGTGTTTCTGTGTACGAAAAGTTTTCTCGAGGTTTCGGAAACGTTGAGGTTGTTCTCGAAGAACTTCTGAATAGTGAATAAGGTTTCCTGGTCGAGAGTTTCAATAGAGCCTCTCTTAAATACCTCTCTTAAGAACATATCGCATAAGGTTGTCGGAAGCTGATAGATAAGACGGGCAATACCGAGGTTATCGTAGCTGATGATATTGCGCTCGGTGTCGAATACCTTACCTACCTCTAGGGCTACCTGAGCCTCCTTGAAGGAACGGGCTAAGTCCTTAATACCTGTTACCGCGGTACCGATACCTACAACCGAATGAGTATAGAACTCGGACGAAAGAGTATCCACGATAGAGGAAGCAAGCTTCTCGAGGTCCTTGCTGTCAGCAGCCTCGGAAATCTCTTTAACGAGAGTAATCTCGGTTTCGTTGATATTGATAACGAAGTCCTTAGACTTATCGGGGAAGAGGTTCTGGATAATATCGAGAGCTGAAACGTCGGTTTTTGAGGTAATCCTGATTAAAAGACAAACTCTCATAACGTCGGAGGTAAAGTGAAGCTCGCGAGCCTTAAGGTAAATATCGCCCGGAAGAATATTATCCATGATAACGTTCTTTATAAAGTTTGAGCGGTCGTATTTCTCGTCATAGTACTGCTTGATGTTTGTGAGTGATACCGCGAGAAGCTGAGCGTATTTCTGAGCGTAATCATCGTTGCCCGATACGAATACGGCATACTCCGCTCTGGCGTTGTTGCCGAAGGATTTATAGGTGAAGCCGCCTGCTACAAAAGGAGACTGAGAAAGTAACGCCTCGCTGTTGATAGCCTCGTCAACTTCGCCGATTTTACCTAAATCCGAACATGCTATTACAACAGATGTCTCGTCGATAACGCCGATAGTCCTGTCGATAGCGTCTTTCATCTGGTGGATAATTCCCTGAAATAATCTGTTAGACATAATTCAATCCTCGTTTCTTCACGAAATTTTACAAAACTGATAAATGCAAAATCATTCTTAATATCCATTTTACACAAAACCGCCGAAAAAATCAACCTTTATGACGAAATTTATCATATTTTTTTATAGAAAATGACTAACAGGGGATATAGAATACAGGATATAAGAGGTATATCGGAATAAAAAACAAGGCTGACGCAAC
>CAJOFK010000038.1 GCA_905234015.1 uncultured Ruminococcus sp. | reverse complement strand
GCCTTCGCTTGTGCACTTTTCCTTCTTAGCCTGCCAACCGAAGAAAGCGTCGCCGCCTCTTTTCCAGATATGACAGTAAACGATTGAAACGTTCTTCCAACCGCTGCAATCGAAATAAATCTTGTTGCCCGCTCCTGTTGAAGCCTTACCTGTATCAGCTGCCGAAGCCGACACAACCGCCGCACTGAACAGCATTAATACCGATAAAATTATACATAATGTTCGTTTCATAAAAATCCTCCTTTTGCCGATAAATTATTACATAATTATTGTAGCAATTAACGCGGAGTATTTCAAGCAAAAAGTGAAAATTTTACGCCTGAAAACGCAAAAAAATCGGAGCCTGCAACAGCAAGCTCCGAATGGATTTATTCACTTAAAATCTTTTCAATTTCCTCACACGCTTCCGCCATATAATCGCCCGCGAAATTCTCAACCGTACCGTTATCGACGGCTTTAGCGAGGTCGGGGTCGATAGGCAGCTTCGCGAGCACCTTTGTGTTATACTGAGCGGCGATTTCGTCGATTTTACTCTCGCCGTAGATGTAGTGCTTTTTACCGCAGTCGGGGCACATAAAGTAACTCATATTCTCAACAATTCCGAGAATCGGAACATTCATCATCTGAGCCATTTTAACCGCCTTGGAAACTATCATCGAAACGAGCTCCTGCGGAGAGGTTACGATAATAATGCCGTCTACGGGGATGCTCTGAAATACCGTCAGCGCAACGTCGCCGGTTCCGGGAGGCATATCGACAAACATATAGTCCTCGTTAGCCCAGATTACGTCGGTCCAGAACTGCTTTACCGTTCCCGAGATGAGCGCTCCGCGCCAGATTACCGGGTCGGTTTCGTTTTCGAGCAGGAGGTTAATCGACATAATGTCGATACCTGTTTCAGAGGTTTCGGGATAGATACCGTCGTCCGAGCCCTTTGCGCGTGTATGAATGTTGAACGCCTTCGGGATAGACGGCCCCGTGATATCCGCGTCTAAAATCGCGGTCTTTTTACCCATCCGGTTCATCGTAACGGCTAGGGTAGAGGTGACGAGGCTTTTTCCTACGCCGCCCTTGCCCGAGATTACGCCGATTACCTTTTTAACCGAGCTGAAGGGGTGTAAGCTTTCGTGTAAATCCTGCGGGGTGGTTCTGTCCGAGCAGCTTTCGGCGCAGGCAGAACAGTTATGGTCGCAGCCCATTTATATCATTCCTTTTTATTTTAATTTGTGCTGATTGAGGAGATTACCTGATTGGTAAGACTTGAAAGCGCCGTGTACTTTGACATAGCCTTTTCGTCGTCAACGTCGAATTCAACGTCCGTCGGAGTAACTACTACAACCTTGCTGCCGTCGGACGCGGTGAGTACCTTCTTTGCGTTTAAGTCGCCGTAGGAGTTGTCGCCTGCCTTAAAGGTATAAATCGAGAGCAGCATTCCGCTTCCGGACTTTTTATAATTATACTTCTCGTAGAACGAGATGCAGTTGCCGTTATCAATCTCGGTAGTACCGTTAGCCCAGGACGAGGGAACGCTGATGTTGTAGGGATTATCGAGCGCTTCGGTTTCCTTCTCGGTCTCTTTCTCGGTTTCTTCCTCGGTTTCCTCCTCAGTCTCGGATTCCTCCTCGGTTTCCTTCTGAGTGGCCTCGGTCGGCTTGGTTGTAACCGTAGTAGCCGGTTCAAAAACAGCGTTTACGCCGAGGTTGTCGAAATCGTTAAGCGGACAGCTTCCGATAGGAAGCCTGTCGTCCGAGTTGAGCAGGATATCGGTAGCGTAATATACGGTATCGTTTTCGAGCATTTTTACGAACTCGGTGCGGATTTCAACGCCTGTAGTCTGAGAGAAATAGAGCTCCTCAGCCTTAGCGGGAACGGTGCATTTCCACATGTTGTCGTATTCGGCGCAGGGGCTAGCGCTCTGTTCTTCCTCTTTATCCTTGAGCTTATAGTTAACGGTTACGTCCGCACCCCAGTTATATACCTCGCCCTGATCGTCAAGAAGATTAATATTTACGGAAGGCTTATCAAAATAAATGGTGATTTCTCCGTCGTTATTCTTCGGGGCGAATACTCCTAAAGCCGCGAGGATTCCGAAAACCGAAGCGGCTAACGCCGCGGCGATTACTACCGCAACGCAGGCTATAAGTATTTTTTTATTTCGTCTTCTACCGTCAAAGTCCTCGTCCTCGTCGTAAAAATACGGTGCGGAGCGGTCGCTTACGAAGGGATCGTCGTAATTATCCTCGTAGGCGGGATCTACCGCGGGCTTTGAGGGCTTTTTGCGGGTAAATTGTCTTGTTTCCGCGCTGTGGTCGGCGGGTAAAACGTAATCGGATCCCTGATCGGGCTCATACGTCACGGGGCTGTAGGTTCTCTTTTTACCGGCGTTATTTCTCGGAGCGCTGACGGGGGCGATTTTCTCGCCGCATACATAGCACATTTTATCGCCGGCAGAAATATACGCGCCGCAGTTCGGACATCTTCTTTTTTTAGTCATTTAAATCACCTTTTGTTAATCGGTTGCCATATTTGAATAATCGTCGTCATCAGCCTGAGCCTGAGTGGGCTTGGGAGCCTGGGTAGGCTTCGGTGCCTGGGTAGGTGCCTGAGTGGGCTTGGGCGCCTGAGTAGGCTTGGGCGCTTGAGTAGGAGCCTGAGTGGGCTTAGGCGCCTGAGTAGGAGCCTGAGTTTCGGGAGCGTTAGTCGCCTCGGTAGCAGGCTGAGTGTTGTTATTTACCGCGTTGTTTGAGGTTGCTGAAGTTTCCTTAGGTTGAGTTGTTTCGGCGGTTTCCGAGGTGCTTACGGCAGTTGATTCCGTCGCGTCAGCCGGCTTTCCCGAGAAAGCTCCGTTTACAATCAAAACGGTTATTACCGCGATTATTATTACAACTGCGGCGGTTACGCCGATAATAATAGCGGGAGTTTTATTTTTTGAGGATTTTGTTTTCTTCTCAAAATCCTTTGAATAGCTGTATAAATCTACTTCGTCGTCTTTCGGCTTTTTTTGCGCCGCGGGTTTATTGACGGGTTCGCTTGAACCGAAGCCGTCGCCGTAGTCCTGAGTACGGTTTCTTTTACGTCTTGTGGTGAATTCCTGTGTTTCAAATTTATCCTGACGAGACATACATACCTTCCTTTCCGATATTTTTCCAATCCTAATTTTACTCCCCGGAGATTGTTTTGTCAAGATAGTAAAAAACGCGGCACTTTTGTGCCGCGTGCTGAAGGATTAAATATTAATTTTCCTCGAAGCCGGTTCCTTCTACAACGATTTCATCTACTTCCGATTCGTAGGTGGGCTGAACGGGAGCGTCGTTTTCATCCGCAGCCTCTAAGATGTCGGCTTCAATTCCGCCCACGAGAACTTCGTCTTCCTCAGATTCTTCCTCGTCGTCCTTTTCAAGGGGCTCGGCGTCCTCGGAAATAAGCTCAAAGCCGCTGATAAAGGTATAAGGTATGCCGTAGCCGAGAGCCATAGCCGCCATAAGCGCAACCGCGCCGTTTCCTGCCTCGAGAATCTGATCGTGGAACGGGAATCCTGGGATAAGGAACGAAAGAATTACGAGAAGCGCCGGAATATCAAGCACTATGAGAGTGATAACGCTGAAGCGCTTTACCATCTTGCCCTCGCCGACTCTCGTCGCGTAAAAGAGTAAAAGTCCGAATAACGCGAAGATGACTGTCATAAGAATCGCTGAGATATCCTGCTGAGTTCCCGCGAAGCTTACGAAGAAATATCCGCAGATGATGTACGCGATAATCAGAAACGCGGAGAAGAAAAGATTAACTTTTTCGTGTGAATTCTTTTTCATATCTGAAAACCTCCATAAAGTATTTACGTTTTTATCTTAGCGGCTAAGCATACCCATCCGCCGTCCTCGACGCGTTCGATAATATCGAAGTTTTTCCCGACGGCACAGGCAACCTCGTCGCCTCTTGTATCAATAATACCGCTCATAATGTAGACGGTATCGGGTTTCATAAATTCCTTTACGCCCGCAGATAAACTAATTATAGCATCTGCTACGATATTTGCAACTATTAAATCGTATTTTCCGCTTACTTTTCGGGTGAGGTCGCCGCAAATCGCGGTGAACCTGTCGCTTACCGAGTTAAGCTCGGCGTTTTCTACGGCGGTTCGCACCGCAACCTCGTCGATATCAACTCCGACGGCGCTTTCGGCTCCCAGCAGTAGCGAGGCTATCGCGAGAATACCGCTTCCGCAGCCTACGTCGAGCACCTTTGCGTTATCCTTAAGATATTTTTCTATCATCTCAAGGCACAGGCGGGTCGTTTCGTGATTGCCGGTTCCGAAGGCAAGCCCGGGGTCTATGTTGAGTATCGCCCTGCCGGCGGCGTCAAAGTCATCGCGCCAGGTCGGGCGGATAAGCAGGCGTTTTCCCACGGGGGTAGGGTTAAAGAACTTTTTCCAGTTGTTGCGCCAGTCCTCGTCCATAGTCGCCTTGGTGTCGAGAGTGTGGGTGATGCCTTCGTCGTTAAAGCGTTCCGACAAGAACGCCAGCGCTTCGGCGGGGTTTACTCCGGGCTCAAGATAAACGTGGATAAGCGCCTTGCTTTTATCCTTTTTCAGCAAATCCTCGTCAATCAAATCAACGTGAGCTATGCTTTTTACCTCGCTCTCAAGCGCGGAATAGTCCTCAATATAGATACCGTACGGTACGACCATATTCGCAATATCGCCTGCGCGGTCAACGTCAGAGCTGTTTATGGTTATTAAAATCTCAGTCCATTGAGCCATTTTTTCACCTTCTTACCCGTATATTATATATGGAAAATAAAAAAAGCGCAAGCCTGTAATTAACCCGTATCTCTAATTATAAAAACTGCTTGAATTTTTTACCGTAAAGATATATACTAATTATAAGTATGTAGTTATAAAACGGAGGGATTTTTATGCCTTTTATCAGCGTTAAAACGTCAGCAAAGCTGAGCGAACAGGTTAAGCTCGGGATTGAGCAGGAGCTTACTGAGGCTATCAGCCTTTTACCCGGAAAAACTCCGCGCTATTTTATGTGCGCGGTTGAGGATAATATCAGTATGATGTTCCACTCGGACAAGGCTCCGACCGCCTTTGTTGAGGTTAAGATTTTCGGACGTTCAACCCGCGAGGCGTACACCGCGCTTACGGCTGAGATATGCGATATTCTACGGGAAAACGCGGGAGTTGAGCCTGATTTCTGCTACGTTAAATTTGAGGAAGTCGAAAACTGGGGATTTAATAAAGGATTGTTTTAATATGAAAAGTTATAGAAAAGAGCTTTGGTTCAACGTACCGAAGCGCCGCCAGATTGTACGCATTACCGAGGAGGTTCAGGCGGCTATTGACGAAAGCGGAATAAAAGAGGGCTTGGTCCTCGTTAACGCTATGAATATTACCGCGTCGGTTTTTATTAACGACGACGAAAGCGGACTTCACCGCGACTATGAGCGCTGGCTTGAAAAGCTCGCTCCCGAAAAGCCCTACAGTCAGTACGACCACAACGGCTTTGAGGATAACGCCGACGCTCACTTAAAGCGCACCGTTATGGGGCGAGAGGTAGTCTGCGCGATTACGAACGGAAGGCTTGATTTCGGAACATGGGAGCAGATTTTTTACTATGAGCTCGACGGAAAAAGAAACAAGCACGCTTTAATTAAGATTATCGGAGAATAGGAAGGCTGTGGTTATATGAATATTGCCGTAATTACGGGAGGGCTCAGCACCGAGCGCGACGTTGCGATTTGCTCGGGCTCGAAAATCACAAAGGCGCTCAGACAGAAAGGTCACAACGTTGTATTTATCGACGTATTTATGGGATACAGCGGCGAGTGCGACCCTGAAAAGCTGTTTAAGGAAAACGCCGACTTGGTACATAATAACGGAGTAAGTGAAACAGTTCCCGACTTAGAGGCGGTTAAAGCGTCGAGAGGGGGAGAGGCTGATTGCTTCCTCGGAAAAAACGTAATTAAAATTTGCCGATATGCCGATATAACCTTTTTCGCGCTTCACGGCGGCGAGGGTGAGAACGGCCAGCTTCAGGCGACCTTCGATATTCTCGGAATAAAATATACGGGCGCTGATTATCTTTCTGCCGCCCTTGCTATGGATAAGGGTATCACGAAGGCGCTTTTTGAACAGCATAAGGTGCTTACCCCGAAGGGTGAGATTTTTAAGAAAAACGAAAGCACATCGGGCTGGGATTGCTTCCCCTGCGTTATAAAGCCCTGCTCGGGCGGAAGCTCGGTAGGAATCGCAAAAGCGGAAAACCGCGCGCAGTTTGACGAGGCGGTAAAGGACGCGTTCCGTTATGAGGATGAGATTGTTGTTGAGCAGTTTGTCAGCGGACGAGAGTTTTCCGTAGGCGTACTCGGAAATGAGGTTCTTCCTCCGATTGAAATTATCCCGACTACGGGTTTTTATGATTATAAGGCTAAATATCAGGCAGGGCTTACTATAGAGAAATGCCCCGCGGATATTACTCCCGAGCAGGATAAAATCCTCCGCGCATGTGCTCTCGAGGCGTTTAAGGTGCTTCATCTTGAAGCGTACGCGAGGATGGATTACATACTCGATGAAGAAAATAACGCTTACTGTCTTGAGGCGAATACCCTCCCGGGTATGACGCCGACGAGCCTGCTTCCTCAGGAGGCGGAGGCCGTAGGCATAGGCTATCCCGATTTATGCGAAAAAATAGTTGAATTATCTTTAGAAAAATACAGGTGACTATGAAACGTTTTACATTAAGACAGATTGCCGGGGCTTGCGGCGGAAAGTATGTCGGCGATATGAGCCTTATTGATACTGCCGTTTCCTCAATAGAGCGCGACAGCCGCGAGATTAAGGAAAATTCTCTTTTCCTCGCTATTAAGGGCGAGCGCGTCGACGGCCACGACTTTATCGAAAAATGCTTCGCCGACGGCGCAGTCTGCGCGCTTTGCGAGAAGGCTGTTGAAAACGCGTCGAAGCCGTATATTTTAGTTGACGATACCTTAAAGGCGGTTAAAAAAATCGCCAAGGCGTACAGGGAGCTTTTTGATATTCCGATTGTCGGAATAAGCGGAAGCGTCGGAAAAACCTCAACTAAAGAAATGATTGCCGCCGTACTTTCTCAGAAGTACAACGTGCATAAAACTCAGGGCAACCTGAACAACGAGCTCGGCGTACCGCTTACGCTTTTCGGGATGGACGACAGCACCGAGGCGGCGGTTGTTGAGATGGGAATATCGGGCTTCGGCGAAATGCAGAGAATTTCCGAAATGGTTCAGCCGACAGTCGAGGTGATTACGATAATCGGCGAGTGTCACCTTGAAAACCTCGGCGACCGTGACGGTGTATTTAAGGCTAAAACCGAGATGTTTGAAAACCTGCGCGGCGGCGGTACGGTTGTATTAAACGCGGATGACGATAAGCTCGCTCAGGTTAATGAAGTTAAGGGCAAGGCTCCCGTATTTTACGGAATAAACGGCGGCAGCTACAGAGCCGAAAATATTAAGAATAACGGCGTGCTCGGAGTTGACGCAGACTTGCTCTACGGCGGGAAACGCCTCAGCGTCACTATCCCCGCAATCGGTACATATATGGTTGCGAACGCCTTAGCCGCGGCAGCGGTAGGAGTTGAGCTCGGACTTACCGACGATGAAATCAAGGCGGGTATCTCCGCGTATAAGACCGTCGGAAGCCGCGCGAACCTTATTGATACGGGTAAGATTAAAATTATCGACGACTGCTATAACGCCAATCCCACCTCCGTTAAGGCGTCAATCGACACGCTTATGAACTTTGACGGACGTAAGGTTGCGATACTCGGCGATATGAAGGAGCTCGGCGAGAATGAGCTTGCGCTTCACTTTGAGGTAGGAGAATACGCTAAAAAGTGCGACGTCGTAATCGCCGTAGGTCCGCTTTCGGAAAAGCTTGCCGAAGGCGCAGGCGGCAGTTACTTTAAAACTAAGGACGAGCTTTTCAAAAAACTTCCCGAAATAATAAACGACGGCGACGTGGTTCTCGTTAAGGCGAGTCACAGTATGGCGTTTGAGGAAATCACCGCCGCGCTTAAAAAGCTATGAGGATACAGGGCGCGGTTTTCGATATGGACGGGCTGATGTTCGATACCGAAAACCTGACATTTATACTCCAGCGTGAAATCCTCGCAAAAGAGGGAAAAAGCTTCACTCTTGAAGATTATAAAAACACCGTCGGCAAGCGCGCCGCGGATTTACCCGGGTATTTTAAAAAGCTGTTTGGCGGTGACTTTGATTATGAGGATTTTCACCAAAAATGCCGTGCCGAATATATGCAATATACCGAAAAAAACGGCGTCCCGATAAAGGAAGGGCTGTTTGAGCTGCTCGACGAGTTAAAAAAACGAAGAATAAAAATCGCGCTGTCTACCTCTACCACGAGGAGAAGCGCAGAGCGCACCCTGAAAATAGCAGGTGTTTTTGATTACTTTGACGAGCTTGTATGCGCGGATGATGTAAAAAACGGCAAGCCTCATCCCGAGCCGTTTTTAAAAGCGGCTGAAAAGCTCAGGCTTGAGCCCGGAAGCTGTGCAGCGCTTGAGGACAGCCTAAACGGAATAAAATCCGCATACTCGGCGGGGATGATAACGGTTATGGTTCCTGATTTAATTGAGCCGACGGCGGAAATTAAGGAAAAATGCGCTTATATTTTTAAAAGCCTTTTGAACGTAAAATCGATTTTTAAGGAGGAGAATTATGAAGAAGATTAAAATTTCAGCGGTTATTATCGCCGCGGTAATGCTTTTAACCTCTTTCGCCGGCTTATCAGCGGACGCGGCGGGAGTTGACGAGTATGAGCCCGTTTTAGGTAAGGCTATGGATACTATCTCCGCAGCCGGAAGCTATTACGATTCGGGAGAAAACGCCGTAAGTAATTATTCAACCGCAAGAAGCCAGGCGTTTTTCTACGACTTTGACGGAAACGGTACAAAGGAGCTTGTATATACCTTTTTCGATAAGGATAAAAACAATTATCCCTGCCGTTATTTAAGCGTATATACTATTAAGAACGGTAAGAAAAAAGCCCTGATAAAGAAAAAATTCCTTAACGCCGAAGCAAGCAACCCCTCCGAATATATCGGCGTTGCTAAAAAGGGCGGAAAAAAATATATTTTCCTTCAGTATCGCAACAACGGTCAGTTCCACGAGTTCCAGACTATAAAATACTATAAGGTTAAGGGAGCCAAGATAAGCTGTAAATATACCGCTAAGGTGGATTTTAACGCAAAGCTCTCTGACAGCGGAAAAATCGTGGACAAAAAATATAAAATCAAGCTTAACAAGAAGAAAACAACTCCTTCAAAGCTTGTAAAATGGCAGAAGAAGTACAAGATGTCGAAAATCTCACGCACAAAGAAAAAATACCTGAAAAAATTCCCGTATTACATTTACCGCTGTGATTGCGATACCGTAAGCGGACTTTACTATAAAACCTTCGGTACTGCCGCGGGATAATAAAAACAGTAAACGCCGATGCAATGCGCATCGGCGTTTTTAATGACTTATTTTTCAAGTTCTTCCTTACCTACGGCGAGCATAAGCTTGATACGGTTTTCCTGATTAACCTTCGGAGCTCCGGGGTCGTAGTCGATTGTAACTATATTCGCCCTGGGGTTGAGTTCCTTTATCTTGCGCACCGCGCCCTTACCGTTGATATGGTTGGGCAGACAGCCGAACGGCTGAGCGCAAACGATATTTTCATATCCGCTTTCGGCAAGCTCGAGCATTTCCGCGGTTAAGAGCCAGCCCTCGCCCATTTTTGAGCCGTAGCCTATAACGGGCTTGACGAGCTTTTTAATGTGCGAATATTCGCCCGGGGGAGTGAAGCCGTATTTTTTCGTATACTTTATAATCATCGCCTCGAGCTTTGAGAGGTAGTTAAAGAGGATTGTGCATACCTGATACTTAGCCTTGCTTCCGCCGTAAAGACGTATATCCTCAAGACGGTTATCTACCTTAAAGAGCGCGAAGCCCATAATTCCGGGGAGATTTACCTCGCAGTCCTGGTCGGCAAGGAATTTTTCAAGGTCGTTATTGCCGAGTCGGGCGTATTTAACGTAAATCTCGCCGACTACGCCGACCTTAACCTTCGGAACCTTTTTTATCTCAATTTTTGAGAAGCTCTTGCAGATTTCATCAAGCAGTCCCTCGATTTCCTTCGGGCGGTAGCTTTTTCCCTCGGCAAATTCGTCGGTAAGACGCTGAATCCAGCTGTTGACGAGCTCCATACTCTCGCCCTTATTAACCTCATACGCCTTGGTCTGGTTGGATAAAAGCATAAGCGCGTCGCCGTATACGAGCCCCGCGGCAAATCTTCTTATAAGCGGAACCGATAAATGGAAGCCCGGGTTTTTTTCCATTCCCATTGAAAGCGAGATTACCGGAACCTGCGGGAAGCCCGCCTTTTTAAGCGCCTTGCGAAGCAGGAAAATATAGTTGCTCGCACGGCAGCCGCCGCCGGTCTGAGTTATCATCAGGGCGGTTTTATTAACGTCGTATTTACCCGACTGGAGCGCGTGGATAAGCTGGCCGATAACGAGCAGCGCGGGGTAGCAGGTGTCGTTATGAACATATTTCAGTCCGGTCTGCGCAATCTCGGGCCCCGCCGTATCGACGAGCTCGAGGTTGTAGCCTGCGTGGATAAACACGTTTTTAACAATCTTAAAATGTATCGGCGCCATAGACGGAGCGAGGATTTTATAACCCTCGTCCTTCATCTCCTTAGTAAAAAGAAGACGGCCTTTTTCGTCGTATTTTAATTCTGCCATAATAAGTCCTTATTCTTTCTCAATAGCGGATAAAAGGCTCCTTATACGGATTTTTACCGCGCCTAAGTTGGTTATCTCGTCAATTTTAATCTGAGTATAGATTTTGTTATTGCGTTCGAGGATTTCTCTTACCTCGTCGGTCGTAATAGCGTCAACTCCGCAGCCGAAGGATACGAGCTGGACGAGCTGCATATTATCCTTTTTGCTTATATAATTAGCCGCGGCGTAAAGGCGTGAGTGATAAGTCCACTGGTTTAAAACGTCGGTGTGGAACTCGGGCGCCTTGGCGCTTATTATATCCTCGCTGACTAAGCTTACGTTAAAGCCTGCTATGAGCTTGTCTATACCGTGATTGATTTCGGGGTCGATATGATACGGACGTCCCGAGAGTACAATAATCTCGCGGCCGTTCTGCTCAGCTTCGTTTATAATCTCGTCGCCTCTTATTCTCAGCCTTGAGAAATAGTCGGAGTATTCCTGATAAGCGGCTTTAGCGGCAGCCTTTACCTCGCCTAAGGTAAGGCTCGGGAAGTAACGCTGCAAGTTTTCGTAAGCCTTCTTCGGGAAGTCCTTCGGACGGTGAATTCCGAGATAAGGCATAATGAAGTTGATATCGCGTATTCCCTTCATATTATTCTTAATAACCTCGGGATAATATGCGACTACGGGGCAGTTGTAGTGGTTATCGCTCATACCCTCGTCGAAGTTATAAGACATACAGGGGTAGAAGATGTTTTCAACTCCCTCGTCGAGAAGCCACTGAATATGACCGTGCATAAGCTTAGCGGGGAAGCACACGGTATCGCTGGGGATAGTTTGCTGACCTTTCTGATAAATCTTTCGGTTGGAGTAGGGGGAGTGGATAACCTTAAAGCCGAGCTCGGTAAAGAATCTCCACCAGAACGGGAGAAGCTCATACATATTAAGTCCCATCGGAATACCTACGGTGCCTCTGCGTCCCTCCTGCGGGGCGTATTTTGATAAGAGCTCAAGCTTGTAGGCGAAAATATTTCTGTCATTGTTCGGAGCCTTCTTAGTAATCGGGCGTTCGCAGCGGTTGCCGGCGATAAACTTCTTTCCGCCCGAGAAGGTGTTTACCGTAAGACGGCAGTTGTTGTTGCAAAGCCCGCAGCTTGTTACCTTGATTTTATGCTCAAAGCTTTCAAGATAAGCCTTATCCGCGATAGTCGATTTCGGGTTATCCTTATTTTTAACCTTTTCCATCGAGTAGAGCGCGGCTCCGTAAGCGCCCATAAGTCCCGCGATATTACTCCTTACAACCTCAACGCCCATTTCCTGCTCAAACGCTCTGAGCACGGCGTTGTTGAGGAAGGTTCCGCCCTGAACGACAACTCTTTTTCCGAGCTCGTCGGGCGAGGTGGCGCGGATAACCTTATACAGCGCGTTCTTTACTACGGAAAGCGAAAGTCCCGCGGAGATATCCTCGATAGTCGCTCCGTCCTTCTGAGCCTGTTTTACGGAGCTGTTCATAAATACGGTACAGCGCGAGCCTAAGTCAACGGGGTGCTTGGCGTAAATTCCTTTATTCGCGAAGTCCTCGATAGAATAGCCGAGGGCGTTTGCGAAGGTTTGTAAAAAGCTTCCGCAGCCGGAGGAGCACGCCTCGTTTAAGAAGAGGTTGTCTATAGTACCGTTGTGAATTTTAAAGCATTTAATATCCTGACCGCCGATGTCTATAACAAACTGAACGTCCGGCATGAAGTGCTTTGCGGCGGTGAAGTGGGCTATTGTTTCAACAATTCCGTAATCTACGGAGAATGCGTTCTTTATAATCTCCTCGCCGTAGCCCGTAACGGCGGAGGAGGCTATATCGAGGTCGGGGTTAATTGCGTAAACCTCCTCGAGGAAGCTCTTTATAAGCTCAACGGGATTGCCCTTTGACGCCATATATTTTGAGTAGAGAAGGTCGCAGTCCTCGGAAAGCACAACCGCCTTTACGGTAGTTGAGCCCGAGTCCATTCCGACGTAAGCCCTGCCCGTATAACGGCTTAGGTCCTTGGTTTCAACATACGCCTTGTTGTGACGTTTAATAAACTCGTTGTAATCCTCCTCGTTTTCAAAAAGCGGAGGGTTAAACGCGAAATTACCCGTGCCTGTATAATTTTTTACCTTAGCGATAACCTCGTCGAAGTCAATCGGCTTTTTAGCGCAAAGCGCGGCGCCGCAGGCAACGTAATAAAGCGAATTTTCGGGGCAGATACCCTCGGTTTTAAGCGTGCGGTCAAAGCAGTTTCTGAGCTCGCTCATAAAGGTGAGAGGTCCGCCGAGGTACACAACCTGTCCCTCAATCTCGCGTCCCTGAGCAAGTCCGGCTACAGTCTGGGATACAACCGCGTTAAAAATACTTTCGGCAATATCCGCCTTGCGCGCACCCTGATTTAACAGCGGCTGAATATCCGTTTTAGCGAATACGCCGCAGCGCGAGGCTATTGTATATGTTTTTTCGTACTGCTTGGCGAGGTCGTCCATCTCCTCGAGAGGAACGTTAAGAAGAGTAGCCATCTGGTCGATAAACGCTCCCGTACCGCCGGCGCAGGTTCCGTTCATTCTTACCTCGAGTCCGCCCGAGAGGAAAAGGATTTTCGCGTCCTCTCCGCCGAGCTCGATTACAACGTCCGTCCCGGGGATAAAGGTATTAGCCGCAACGCGCGTAGCGTAAACCTCCTGAATAAAATCGATTCCGCAGCTTTCAGCTACGCCCATACCCGCGCTTCCGGAAAGGGCTAAGTCGGCGGCTTCAACGCCCTCGACCTCATCCCTTACTACGGAAAGAATTTCGCCTATTTTTTCGGTAATCTGAGAAAAATGGCGCTGGTAGGTGCTGTATATTAAATTATTGTCGTCGTCAAGAACCACGCACTTAATGGTTGTAGAACCTATATCAAGACCGAGCTTCATCAGACTACCTCCAATTATCACATATTTAATTAATTATAACATATAAAAGGTGAATAAACAACAGAAAAATTCCGAATTTTTTATAAGGAACGCAGTTTCTTATAAAGAAAAAGCGCGGCACCATTTTCCGAGCGGAATTTGTGCCGCGCCCTGTTAATTAACTTCCCGCGCTCTCATAAGCGCTTACGCCTTTATTCCATACAAAAATGCCTACCGCCATTAAAATAACCGACATAACTACCGTTCCGCCGATATTGTACCACGGATTTCCGCCCGTGATGAAGTAACTCGCGGGGAAGAACGCCGTGAACGCGAACGGTACGATATAGGTAATTACCGCTCTTAAAGCGCGGTTGTAAATAGTTGTCGGGTACTTAGCGAATTCGTTTATCATATAGAACATATAGATAATACTCCCGCTCCGCTTAGTCCAGAAAGCAATCGACGAGGTTATAAGCTTAACTCCCGTATAGATGAACGTCGCGAAGATTATCGAGATGATAAATAATATCACGTTGAGGAAGCTTATATTAAGCGTGATTTTAGGAACACTGTAACCTAAAAGCAATACCCCGACAAAAAGCTCGCCGAACGCGTCAACCTGAAATTTTTCGACCGTTACCGCGAAAAGCGTGCTTACGGGACGGGTGAGGTATTTATCAAAATCACCCTTTCGGATGATGAAGTAACCAATCGCCCAGAGGTTGTCGAAAAACAGGTGGTCGATTGATTTCGGCAGTAAAGCGAAGCCGTAAATAAAGATTATCTGCTCAAAGCTGTAACCCTCTAAATTCGGTATTCTCGCGAAAATAACCGAAAGGAAGAAGATGTTGATAGCCTGAGTGAGAAGCATGCCGATAGCTCCCGTGAGGAAGTCTATTTTATACTCCATCAGCTTCTTTAAATCCTGCTTGATAAAAATGCGGTGGAGCTTAAAGGTACGGTGGATTTTATGTAATATTCTCATACTCAGCCCCCCTGTACGCTCATACGCTTAACGCACGCGTTCCAGATAATCTGCTGTAATATGAAGAAGAATACAAGCCAGAAAATCTGAAGGGCAAAGCTTATTATAATCGTCGGAGCGTCAAACATCCCGACATAAATCATAACGGGAGTATAAGTAAGCGACGCAAACGGAAGAATATTGAGCGCAACCGATAACGCCGGCGGTAAGAACGCAAGCGGGATTACACCGCCGGATAAAAAACCGACAATACAATCCTTGAGGAAGTTAGCGCCCCAGAGGTTTTTAAGAACAAACGCCGAATATCCGTAGCATACGTTGAAGTAGAAGGAAATAAGGTACGCGAGAATAAGGCTGAAAAGGTAGAGCACGAAGTTAAGAATATTAAAGCCTATAACTCCCGTAACGACGAATTTATAAATCTCAACCCCGAGCATAAGCGGCAGGAATATCATAGTAACGGTAATAAGTCTTTCGCCGAGCTCCTGAAATAAAAAGGTCAGGTCAAAGCGGATAGGCTTTATCATTCGCATAGCGATATTTCCGTCGCGGATTTCCTCGCCGACAATGTACGAGCCGTCGGAGTAGGCGATAACCGAGGTTAAAAAGCTTATGAAAATATAAACTACCATATCCGTCTCGGAAAAGCCCGCGAAGGTTTTTTCTCCGCCGGAGGTGAATACCGCGTGCCACAGAAAGTAGTTTATAAAGCACCTTAATATATCGCCGAGTATGAAGAAGAAAAAGTTCGCGCGGTACTGAGCCGCGAGCAAAACTCCCGCGTGCGTAAAAGGCTTATAAATCTTGAATATTTTACGCATCGAGTTTCACCTCGCTGCGGTAAATACCCTTGATTATTTCCTCGATATCCGCATCGCCGACGTTGATATCCTTGACGTGGATTGTTGAGAGGGTGTAGTTAAGAAGCTTTTCAACGCCGATTTTATTGCTGTTGAAGCGAACGCTGTAGGTATATCCGTCGTCCTCAACAGCTATATCGCCGTCGCGGAGGTTAAATTCCTTCTTATAATCGAGCGCGCTCACGCTTTCGGGATTTTCGGGTACAAATTTCATCTCGCGCGAGCTTCCGAATTTTGACTTAAGGGCGGAGATTTCTCCGTCAAATACCTTAGAGCCCTTATCAATCATAACAATTCTCTCGCAGAGGTTTTCAACGTCCTGTAAGTCGTGGGTTGTAAGAATAACGGTGGTATTCTCCTCGGCGTTAATCGCCTTAATTGCCTTGCGGATATTATCCTTTACGACGACGTCGAGTCCGATTGTCGGCTCGTCGAGGAAAAGCACCTTCGGGCTGTGGAGCAGAGAGGCGGCGATATCCGCGCGCATACGCTGGCCGAGCGAGAGGGTTCTTACCGGGCTCGTGATAAATTCCTCGAGCTCCAGCACCTCGTTTAAAAACGCCATACGCTTTTTGTAGCTTTCGTCGTCAACCTCGTAAATCTCTTTTAATACGGTGTAGGTTTCTCTGAGAGCTAAATCCCACCAAAGCTGGGTGCGCTGTCCGAATACAACGCCGATTTCCTTTACATAGTTTTTACGGTTTTTATAGGGGATTTTTCCGTTTATCTCGCATCTGCCGGAGGTTGGGGTTAAAATACCCGTAAGCATTTTAATGACAGTGGATTTTCCCGCGCCGTTCGGCCCGATAAAGCCGAGCACTTCGCCTTTTGCGACGTGAAAGGAAATGTCGTTTACTGCTGTGATTATTTCATTTTTCGGCTTAAAGAAGGACTTTATGCTTCCCTTAAGCCCGGGTTCCTTGATTGTTTTTTTGAATTCCTTTTTAAGGTTCTCAACATAAATCAATTTTTTCATCTCCTTTGTAGTGAATTTAGTTTGAAGATGACAGTAGACACGAACCTGTCATATCACAGAAACAGCTCTAACGTAGAGCATTATGAGTATAACATAATTCAAATTAAAATATCAAGAGTTATATGAAAAAGGGGCTGTCAGACAGCCCCGATATGTATTTATACAACTTTTATTTTAATTTTAAATGTTTTAACGCCGTTGACCTTTACGCTGAGTGTGGTTTTTCCCTTTTTTAATCCCTTGAAATTTCGCGGTTTTTGTGTTTTTATACACATTGTTTATCGTAAACACCTTGCCGCTCAGATTTACTGTTTTTGTTTTGTTTTTCTTAATTTTGAGGCTATTAACTTCTTTGCCTTTTGAATCGAGAAGCTGCGGATCGGTGTCGTTTACAAATGTGCTTCTGTAGGTTTTTCCGTTTTTAAGGGTTGCGGTAAGCTCGGCTGTGCCTTTTTGAAGCATTGTAACCTTGCCGTCCTTTGTAACCTTGATTTTCTTAGCGTTGTCCGATTTCCAGCCCGAAAGCTTCTCGCCGTTAACTTTCAGCTCAAAGCAGGCTCCGCAGTTGAAATAATAAGTGTTATCGTCCCCGGGCAGATTTAAAATCTCGCGGAAGCCGTTAAGGCTCGCGTAATCCGAAACGCAATCCTGCTCGTATATACCGCCTTCTTTGAGACAGGTGTTAAAGGTAAAGTCCTTGATTTTCTTACCGCCGCGGGCAAAGCCGAGTCCGCTTTTGTATACGACAACCGAGCCGTTACAGCTTATGCTTTTAAGCGAGTCGCACGCCCCAAAAGCGTCTTTCTCAATACGGTTTTTGAGGGTATCGGGGAGTTCGACGCAGCTGAGTTTTGAGCAGCCGCAGAAGGTATTCTCGGGAATACTTTTGAGCTCCGCTTTAACAACAGCCTTTTCAAGCTTTTTGCAGCCGTAGAAAACGCCGCTTCCGATATTGCGTATGCTTTTCGGAAGCTCAATAGACTTAAGCTCCGTGCAGAATTCAAACGCCCTGCCCTTGATATAATTTACGCTTTCGGGAATTTTGATTGTTTCGAGCTTTGAGCCCTTGACTTCGGTTTCGTCATCATCGTTGTTATAGCGGAACGTCTCACCGATATAAGTAACGGTATCGGGGATGATGATGCTTTTTGACGGGACATCGTAATCCCGGAACAGAAAATCTCCTAAAGCTCTGACTTCGTAACCGTCAATTTCAGACGGCAGAGTGTAAGAGCCGTCGCCGTTAAGCATATCGGTCTTAAAATTATAACCGTTGAATGTATCGAGCGAAATGTGATTTCCGCCGATAAGGTGATACTCAAAGAGCTTATCGCTCCTT
>CAJOFK010000037.1 GCA_905234015.1 uncultured Ruminococcus sp. | reverse complement strand
TGGAGCTGATAGGCAGGCTCGAACTGCCGACCTCATCCTTACCAAGGATGCGCTCTGCCGCCTGAGCTATACCAGCGCATGGACTTCAAAAGTCCGCTAACTATAATAACATATTAAAATAAATATTTCAATAGTTTTCCGCAATTATTTTATGCGTAAGTGTTTCCGCGATTTTTTTAGAGATTTACTGCTTGAGATTATACATAAATTCGGTTACGATATTGTCCTCATAGTAGAAAGTGAGCGTGCGGCTTGTGCTGCCGTAGATGTACTGAGTTTCGGTAACACGGGTTGCGTCGCCGTAATAGCGCTTTAAGCGCGAAGCGTACATACCGATTTTTACTCCTTTAGGGGTGGTTACGTCGTCCTCAAGCACGTCGATATATATAACCTTTTCCTTTTTACCCTGCTTTTTTGTTCCGACGGTAAAGCTGTCGTACTCATATTCCGTAACGGTTTTCGACACCTCGGCTAAGCCGTAGTCCTCGCCGAATTTTTTAGTTACAGTTTCGATATCGTCGCCGAGGTTAATCGTTTTTCCTTTATGCTTAAAGGTTAAATCCGCGCTCGAAAAGCTGCCTTTAGTCGGGCGTACAACTACAACGTGAGTGTTAGGTCTTGTTTTGCCCTGAGTAGGGGGCATTGTGGTGGGCTTGGTTTTCTTTACCTTTTCCCTTTTTTCGGTAGGGGATTTTTTCTTATCCGACTTTTCCTTATCCGAGCCCTGTTTATCAGACTTTTCAACCGTTTTTTCAATAATCTTTATTTCCGAGGCGGTTGTCTTTGCGGCCGCAGTTGTATCATTCGCAAGAAAGCTTCCCTCGGTTTTATACTCGGTAACAACGGTTTCCGAGGTGACGGGGCGGCTGCATGCCGTCAGGCATAATATTATTATCGAAATGAGAAAAAGCGCGCAGTATTTTTTCATAATAATCGCCATAGTCTTTCCGCCCACAAATAAAAGTTAAAAACACTCTACAGTTTTATCGTGGGCGGATAAGACGTAAAGTGGCGATTCAGTCATTGCCCGTTGCCGCTATGCGGCAAACCGGGCGGACAATATGAATTTTGATAGTGTGATTTATCACACTATTCATTCTTCCGTAGTTTATTTAAGAAAGATTATACCACAATGCTTTTAAATTAACAATATTAAACTTGAAATAAAAGCGAGTAAGGAGTATAATTAAGCATATCCGTAAAACAAGGAGTTGGTTAAACTGAAATATATTTTCTTTGACCTTGACGGTACCCTGCTTCCGATGGACCAGGATAATTTTGTAAAGGCATATTTTACCGAGCTTTGCAACCGCTTTTGTCCCGAGCTCAACGTTGAGAACGAGGTTCTTATAAAAGCGGTATGGAAAAGCACCAACGCGATGATAAAGAACGACGGCAGCGCTCCCAATTATCAGGTTTTCTGGAAAACCTTTTCGAAGCTGCTCGGAAAAAAGGTTCTTAACTATATTAAGGACTTCGATAATTTCTACGAGAACGAGTTCAACGAGTGCAAGTCCGCGACGAAATACAACCCCAACGCTCCCGAGATTATCAAGGTTCTTAAAAACAAGGGCTATAAGCTCATCGCGGCTACCAATCCGCTGTTCCCGAAAATCGCGATAACAAACCGCTTAGGCTGGGCGGGAATTAACCCGAGGGACTTTGAGCTGATTACCACCTACGAAAATTCCTCAACCTGCAAGCCGAATCCTAAATATTTTCTTGAGATTGCGGAAAAAATAAAAGCAGAGCCCGAGGACTGCTTTATGGTCGGCAACGATATGGATGAGGATGTTTTAGCCGCCGAAAAGGTCGGCATAGACAGCTACCTTATCACCGACTGCATAATAAACCGCTCCGAGAGCGACTTTTCCGCTTATAACCACGGCAGTATGCGCGAGTTTCTTACCTACGCGAGAATGCTTCCGGACGTTAAGTGAATTTTTATATCCGAAAACAGGAGAAAAAATGTTAAAGCTTATTAAACAATATGTACCATTCGCGATAGTAATCGCGCTGATTTACCTCGTTATGCCGATTTTCTTCCAGGGAGAAAACTACCGCTACGACGCAATTGAATACCAGTTCGTTTTCCCGGGAACGGCGTTATTGTCGGGATTTATCTTTTCGTGGAGAAGGGGAGTAGACTTCACCTTTCCGCTTATCGCGCCGATAATTTATATCGGAAGTGTGCTTATATACAGCCACTACTACCACTGGGCGATTTATGTATTTATTTACCTTATAGTAGGTATGATCGGCTGCTTTATCGGAGATATGATTTTTAAAAACAATCTTGCGGAAAAGCGGCGTAAACAGAATCCCCCGCAAAAAGGCAACGACGATTACGAGATTAAAATTACGAATATTACGGTAGAAAAAACCGATAAAAAAGAAAAGTAAACAGAAAACGCCGGCGTTTTTTCACGCCGGCATTTTGTTGTCATATTATCTAATATTATCCATAATAGAGAAAGCTATTCTCGAGAACAGTATCGGGAGGATTATAACCATCGCCACAATAATTGCTACGGCGGTTGTAATTATAATCATCAGGAAAAAGCTCCATATCGGCTTTTTACCGCCGAGCTTACGGCTGATTCCGGAGAACAGAAGCATATACGAAGCGATTTCACCGAGCACGCTTAAATAGCTTACTATCGCGGTAAGACTTCCGCCCGTAAGAATATTGAACGCATAGAAGAGCATAACCGGAAGATAAGAAGCGGTTACAAGGTTCGCGCTTGATAAGAAGTGACCGTCGCCCTTATGGAACTTGATAAACGCTCTCACACCAAGCGGCATAGCGAACGCGAGCATTAAATGCAGAGCAAGCGTAACGAAGAACACCTCGCCGGAGCCGAAGGTTATTTTTGAGGAAAGACCGGTGCTTAAGAACGAGTTGAACGTACCGCTCGCGTTAAAGCTCACGGTAGCGCTTATCGCGCTTAAGAGCACATACGCCGGGAGAAGGATTCCCCACACGGGCAGTGCCTCGTCGTACTGAGCGGATATCGCGTCTACGCAGTTTTTCGAGAAAAAGTTCTTAATTATTACCCACAGCTGCTTAGCCGTCATAGCGAACTTAGAGGGCTGAGCCTGCTGAGGAACTGCGCTTATAGCTGTTTGGGGCTGCTGATAAACCTGCTGAATTTCAGGCTGAGCGGGCTGCTCCTGCGCGGGTGCAGCTTCATTTTCAACCGGAGCAGTATTTTCAGCGGGAGCCGCCTCGGGCGCAGCTTCGGGAATAACTTCCGGCGCAGCCTCGGGAGCGCTTACTTCGGGGATTTCTGTATTTTCAACGTTATTTATATTATTATCATCCATACATATACCTCCTTACTGAACTCATTTTAACACCGCCGAACGGATATTACAACCGATTTCGGGATATTTTCAGTATAAATTCAGAAAAGATTCACATTAATAGTTTCTTACAAGAGAGATAACCTTGCCGAGTAAAATAACCTCGTCTACGATAATCGGTTCGAAATCGTCGTTTTCAGGCTGAAGACGGAAATGACCGTTTTCCTTATAAAATCTCTTAACGGTAGCGCTGTCCTCAACGAGCGCAACGACAATTTCGCCGTTTTCGGCAACGGGAGTACGGTGTACTATCAGAATATCGTCGGGTAAAATACCGGCGTTTATCATACTTTCGCCCTGAACTTTGAGCGCGAAAATCTCTTTTCCGCGGCAGATTGACTTATCAACCGTCACATAGCCCTCGATATCCTCGATAGCGACAATCGGGTTGCCGGCGGCTACGCTGCCTACTACGGGCACGCTTTTAGCGGAAGTTTCGCCTACAATACGGATACAGCGGTTTAATCCCGCGTCGCGTTCGATAAGACCGTGTTCCTCAAGCGCCTTAAGGTAAAGGTGGGCGGTTGAGGTCGATTTAAGCCCTACGTCCTTGCAAATTTCGCGCACCGAGGGAACGCGGCTTTGCTGCGAACATTCAACGAGGTAATCGTAAACAGCCTGCTGTTTTTTAGTAATCGGCTTCATTTTTTTCATAAGGATTCCTCCCGTATAAGATACTGTTTATACACATAAACATAATAACATAAACAACATTGCATGTCAAACATTTGTTTAAATTTTTTGCGATATTTTCAACACATAATCAGCGGATTTTCACACAGTTTTCATATTTGCGTGTTTTAATATAATCGTACTCAAGGACAGAACCGCAACTGTCGGAGTACAGTTCTACCCCTCCTCCTGTAAGTCGACTTAGAGACTTACACATTTGTACCCCTCATTTTCTTTTTAGAACACGAAAGCGTACGCATTCAGCGTACGCTTTCATCTTTTTGTCATGAAAAATATCCGTGCAAAAAATTCATTATATAAATTTTTTATTTTTTATTCCATATTTCAGATTTTTATAGTATAATAAATTCTGTATGCAGAAAAAACTTTTTTATGATAGGGAATCACAACAAAATGTATAGTATACCTATACATCTTGCAGTATAACTTAAGGTTGTTATTACAATCACTCCTATCATAAAAACAATTTATATTGCCCGCTCAGTTTCTGCTGCGCAGAACGAGCGATGGCTTAAGAAAGCGGACGCGTTCCGACGCGCTTTCTAGTAGGAGGAAAGTATGAGACTACACGGAACTAAAGTACCTCATAAAAAGAACACCGCCGGTATGAAGCCCGTGGAGATAGAACTTCCGAAACAAGTCGTTATCCCTATGGCTATGCATATTGGTAAACCCGCCTCGCCGGTTGTAAAGCGCGGAGACCTCGTCAAGGTCGGAACGCTTATCGGCGAGCCCGACGGTTATGTATCGGCGCCGGTACATTCGAGCGTATCGGGAAAGGTAGTTAAAATCGACGAGATTTCGATGGGAATGGGAGTTAAGGTTCCCGCCGTCGTGGTTGAAACCGACGGACTTCAGGAATTAAGCGGGGATATAGCCCCGCCGGTGGTTAATGACTACGAAGATTTGATTGAGGCTGTTAAAAACAGCGGAGTCGTAGGCTTAGGCGGAGCAGGTTTTCCGACCTTTATTAAACTGAAATTCAAGGATTTCGAGAAGCTTGACGCGGTAGTTATAAACGCCGCCGAGTGCGAGCCGTATATAACCTCCGACACCCGAACTATGCTTGATAATATTGATTATCTTAATAAGGGAATAACTGCCCTTAAAAAGCATATGGGAATAAAGAGGTTTATTATCGGAATAGAAAACAATAAGCCTAAATGTATAAAAAAGCTCAGGGAGTTTTTCTCTGAGGACAGCTCGGTGGAAATCGACGCGCTTCCCGCAATTTATCCGCAGGGCGGCGAGAAGGTTCTCGTATATAATACAATGAAAAGGATTATTCCGAAGGGCGGTTTTCCGCTTGACGTCGGAGCAGTCGTTATTAACGTTACAACGCTCGCTTTTATCGGCGAATATCTTGAAACCGGTATACCGCTGATTAAAAAATGTATTACGGTAGACGGTTCGGCGGTTAAGGAGCCTAAAAACGTAATCGCTCCTATCGGAACTCCGCTGAGCCACGTTTTTGAATGTGCCGGCGGATTTAAGAGCGAGGTTTACAAGGTGCTTTACGGCGGTCCGATGATGGGAATAGCGGTACCGTCCTTAGAGCTTCCCGTGCTTAAAATGACTAACGCGGTAATCGCTATGGATAAAAAGGAGGGCGCTCCTCCCGTTACCACCCAGTGCATAAACTGCGGAAACTGTCTTAACCACTGCCCCTTAAAGCTAGACCCGAGGGCGATTGAAAGAGCGTATAAGCAAAGCCGCGGAGAGGACCTCGAAAAGCTGTGCGTTGACCTTTGTATGGAATGCGGCTGCTGCGCCTATGTCTGCCCGGCTAAGCGTCCGCTTGTGCAGACTAACAAGCTCGCAAAGTCAGTCTTAAGGAACTATATTAATAAGAAGAAAGAGGAGGGAAAAAATGAATAAATTAATCTCCTCGATTTCTCCTCATTTCAACAGCACCATCACCACTGCTAAAATTATGCTCGACGTAGTAATAGCGCTTATTCCCGCGGCGATAGCTTCGGTTATAATCTTCGGCTTCAGAGCGCTGCTTGTAATCGGCGTATGCGTAGCTGTGTGCATATTCAGCGAATGGGGCTTTGAAAAAATCTGTAAAAAGCAGAATACGATTACCGATTTATCCGCCGTCGTAACGGGTATGCTTCTTGCGTTTAACCTGCCCGTTTCGATTCCGCTGTGGCAGGCGGCGTTCGGCTCGCTGGCAGCTATCGTAGTTGTAAAGCAGCTTTTCGGCGGTATCGGTCAGAACTTCGCAAACCCCGCGATAACCGCGAGAATTATTATGATGACGGCGTTCTCGGGCTCTATGACGAGCTGGGTATTTCCCGACGCCTCCTCAAGCGCGACTCCGCTTGCGCTTATTTCAAAAGGTCAGACAGGAGATTTACCCTCGTATCTTAATATGTTCTTAGGCGTCAGGGGCGGATGCCTCGGCGAAACCTGTACCCTCGCGCTGTTAATCGGCGGCGCATATCTGCTTATTAAAAGGGTAATAAGCTGGCATACTCCCGCGGCGTTTATCGGAACTGTTGCGGTTATGTCGTTTATCTGCGGTAAGGACGTACTCTATCAGCTTATGGCGGGCGGACTTATGCTCGGCGCGTTCTTTATGGCGACCGATTATTCCTCAACTCCCGCTACAAAATGGGGAAAAATTATTTTCGGCGTCGGCTGCGGACTTATTACGGTACTTATCCGTTTTTGGGGCAATTTCCCCGAGGGCGTAAGCTTCTCAATCCTGCTTATGAATATCCTCACTCCGTATATTGAAAGGCTTACAAGAGCTAAGCCGCTTGTCGGAGGTGGTAAGGTATGAAAAATGATATCATAAAGCCGATTGCGGTGCTGGTATGTATCTGCCTTGCGGTTACGGCGCTTTTAGCGTATATCAATTCGGTTACTGCTCCGATTATTAAGGCTGCCGACGAAAAGGCGGCGGCTCAGGCGAGAAGCGAGGTTCTTAAGGAAGCCGACAGCTTCAAGCTCCTCACGGTAAAAAAGCTTCCCGAATGTGTTAAAGAGGTCTATAAGGCGGAAAACGGCGCAGGCTTCGTATTTATGCTGACCGTTAAGGGCTACGGCGGCAATATGAATTTAATCTGCGGCATTAAATCCGACGGAACGATTGAACAGAGTAAAACGCTTTCCCATTCGGAAACAAGCGGTCTCGGCTCAAAAACCGCCGAGGACCCCTACAGAAAGCAATACTTCGGAAAAACCGAAAAAACCTTAGACGAGGTTGACGCGATATCAGGCGCGACAATTTCCTCGACCGCCTATAAAAAGGCGATAACCGACGCGTTCAAGGCGTACGATATGGTAAAGGAGGCGCGGTGATGACTAAGCTTGAAAACTTTTCAAAGGGCATTATAAAAGAAAACCCCGTGCTTGTACTCGTGCTCGGAACCTGCCCTACGCTCGCTACCTCAACCAACGTAATGAGCGCGCTCGGTATGGGTATTGCCGCGACGATTGTACTTCTCTGCTCGAATATCGTAATCTCTGCGCTGAGAAAGGTTATCCCCGATAAGGTGAGGATACCCTGCTTTATCGTACTTATCGCCGGCTTCGTAACGATGGTTCAGATGCTCGTTAAGGCGTTCGCTCCGGAGCTCGACCAATCGCTCGGAATTTATCTTCCGCTTATAGTAGTAAACTGTATTATCTTAGGCAGAGCGGAAATGTTCGCTCAGAAAAACAGCGTTATCGATTCCGCGATAGACGGACTCGGAATGGGCGCGGGCTTTACGCTGACGCTCGTATTGATGGGTACTATCCGCGAGGTGTTCGGAAGCGGTACCTTCTTCGGACTGCCGATACCCGTACTCGCCGACCATAACGTATCTATCCTGACTATGGCTCCCGGAGGCTTCTTCGTATTCGGACTTTTAATCGCGCTTGTTAATAAGCTCAGCCCGGATAAGGCTAAAAAGAAGCAGTTCGGCTGCGCGGGATGTCCGTCCGCCGAGCTCTGTCAGGGCAAAAACTGCGGGGAGGTAGAGGCTGATGGCTAAACTTATTATTATCCTGCTTTCCGCGGTATTTATCAACAACTATATTTTATCGAGATTCCTCGGAATATGCCCGTTCTTAGGCGTAAGCAAAAAGCTTGATTCCGCTGCCGGAATGAGCCTTGCGGTAATCTTCGTTATGATGATTGCGACGGCGGTAACGTGGCCTATTCAGATGTTCCTTTTAAATCCGAATAATCTCGGATATCTTCAGACTATCGTATTTATCCTCGTAATCGCGGCGCTCGTTCAGCTCGTTGAAATTGTGCTGAAAAGGTATATCCCCGCGCTTCATAAGTCGCTCGGCGTTTACCTTCCGCTTATTACGACAAACTGCGCTATCTTAGGCGTTACGATTCTCAATATTGACGAGGGCTATACCTTCTTAGAGGCTATGGTCAACTCGCTCGGCTCGGGACTCGGCTTTATGCTCGCGATGATTATGTTCTCGGGAGTACGCAGCAAGCTCGAGGGCGCCGATATCCCGAAATCATTCAAAGGACTGCCGATAACCTTAGTTGCGGCGTCAATTACCTCGCTGTCGTTTATGGGCTTCGGCGGAGTAATCGAGAATATGTTTAAGTAAGGGGGCGGCTGTATGAATGCAATTCTGACGGCGGTTATCCCCGTAGTAATTATAGGACTTGTATGCGCGGCGGTTCTCGTAATTGCCTCAAAGCTGATGGCGGTTAAGGAGGACGAAAGATTCCCGAAGCTTCGGGAATGCCTCCCCGGAGCTAACTGCGGAGCCTGCGGCTTCGCCGGCTGTGACGGCTACGCCAACGCGCTTGTAGAAAACGAAAAAACTCCGACGAATCTCTGTATCCCCGGCGGTGAGGAGGTTTCAAAACAGCTCAGCGAAATCCTCGGGGTTGAGTTTGCGGATGTTGAGAAAAAGGTTGCGGTTATTCACTGCGCGGGCGACTGCAGCGCAACCGGCGATACGGTTGATTACCGCGGTATCAATACCTGCTCCGCCGCTAAGCTGCTTTTCGGCGGCAAGGGCGAATGCGGCTTCGGATGTATCGGCTTCGGCGACTGTATGAAAGCCTGCCCCAACAACGCGATTGTTGTAAAAAACGAGCTTGCGCATATCTGCCAGCCCGACTGCATAGGCTGCGGCGTTTGCGTAAAAGCCTGTCCGAACGGTCTCATTTCACTTGTCCCTGAAAAAAGCAGCGTATACGTCGTATGCAGCAATAACGATAAGGGCGCCGTTACGCGCAAGGTATGCACGAGCGGATGTATCGGCTGTAAAAAGTGCGAGAAGGTATGTCCCGCAGGCGCGATAAAGGTTGTTGACAGCCTCGCGGTTATAGATTACGAAAAGTGCGAAAACTGCGGACTCTGCGCCGAAAACTGTACAAATAAGTGTATAAGGTTCGTAAAATAGAATAAATATTGCGCGGTACATTTTAAATGTGCCGCGTTTTTATATCTTTATAAGAAACTGCGTTCCTTATAAAGTAAAAAACATTTTATATTTCCCGCTCAGTTGCGCCCTGCGCACGCTTTTCATTTATAAAAGTTAAGAAATAGTCAATATCAACAATAATTTAATGTTAAATTTGTTCAATAAAACCGCTTTTTTTACTTGCCCTTTCGTTTAATTTGTGGTAATATGTAAACGAGGTAGTGTTATGAACGACGTTATTGTAGTAGCTTCCGGCAAAGGCGGAACGGGAAAAAGCACCGTTTGCGTCGGTCTGGCGGCGGCTTTGGTAAAACAGAACAGAAAGGTTTTGCTGATTGACTGCGATTGCGGTATGCGCGGAATTGACCTTATGCTCGATGTTGAGCAGGAAATTCTTTTCGACTGTTCGGACGTAGTATGCGGGAACTGTAAGCCCCGCGACGCCGTATACAGAAGCCGCAATCTTCAGGAGCTTTTCCTTATGGCGGCGCCGTTCGATACGGATAACGAAATCAGCCCGTCTGTATTCAGGCAGATGGTAAACGAGCTTAAAAGCGAGTACGATTACGTTATAATTGATTCCCCGGCGGGAATCGGCTCGGGCTTTGCCACCGCGGCGGCTCCCGCGGACAGGGCGGTTATAGTAACTAACGCCGAGCCCACCTCAATAAGAGGAGCTATTAAAATTCGAAACCGATTAAGGAGTCTTGAAATTAACGACATAAGGCTCGTTGTTAACCGATTTGACAGAAAGCAGTTCGAGCAGAACGCCTGTTACGAGGATATCGACGAGGTTGTCGACGTAGTCGGCGTAAGGCTTATCGCATTTATTCCGTATGACGGAAGGCTGAGCGCTATGCTTCAGAACGGCTGCGCGGGGCTCAACTGGTCGCCCGCTGTTACGGTGTTCGACTGTATGGCTAAGAGAATAGAGGGAAAAAGGGTTCCCCTCGCTTTTACCGGATAATATTACATATATAATAAAGATAAAGGACGAAAGAGAAAACGGAGGTACGGTATGAATATTGCACTTATTGCCCATGATGAAAAGAAAGAATTAATGATTCAGTTTTGTATCGCTTATTGCGGAATATTAAGCAGAAATAATTTATGCGCTACGGGTACAACCGGAAAGATTATCGCCGAGGCGACCGGTCTTGACGTAACGGGCTTTTTAGCAGGTTCTCAGGGCGGCGACCAGCAGATTGCCGCGCGTATCGCCTGTAATGAAATCGATATGCTGCTGTTCTTCCGCGATCCGCTCAATCCTAAGCCCAACGAGCCTAACGATATGAACTTACTGCGCCTGTGCGATATGCACAACATCCCCGTTGCTACGAATATCGCGACTGCCGAGGTACTTATCCACGGTCTTGAGCGCGGAGACCTTGACTGGAGAAACATTATAAAGTAAAATAGTATAGTTGCTAATAGGGCGGCGTAGGCTGCCCTTTAGTTTTGTAATCAATAAGTCGCAATTAAACACTCTAGAGCAGAACTTATCCTTTCTATCCAAAATTTGGCAGAGGCACTGAGGTGCGGGGGATATCAATTGTAGATAGGAACGACCGCGTTTGACGAAGATATTAAAAAATCGAGGAGAATTAAAAAATGGGAGTAATCACAAAAAAGATAAAAGGAACCGAGGACGTTCTGCCTAAGGAAAGCTACCGCTGGCAGTTCGTCGAGAATATAATGCGCGAGGAGGCGGCAAATTTCGGCTTTAAGGAAATGCGCACGCCCGTATTTGAGCACACCGAGCTTTTCGCGCGCGGAGTAGGAGCAACTACCGATGTTGTGCAGAAGGAGATGTATACCTTTGATACTAAGGGCGGCGAGAGCGTAACTCTCCGTCCCGAGGGAACCGCAGGCGCGGCGCGCGCCGTACTTGAGCACGCGCTTCCTAACGAAGGCCTGCCGATAAAGGCGTACTACCTTACCTCCTGCTACCGGTACGAAAAGCCTCAGGCGGGAAGACTCAGGGAATTTCACCAGTTCGGAGTTGAAGAATACGGCACTTCTTCCCCGATAGCCGACGCCGAGGTAATTTCCCTCGCTTCGTCTATCTTTAAAAGACTGCAGATTAAGGATTTGCATCTTGAGATAAACTCAATCGGATGTCCGTGCTGCCGTCCGAAGTTCAACGAGGCGCTTAAGGAGTATTTCTCAGCTCATAAGGAGGAGCTCTGCGGAAACTGCCTCAATCGTCTTGAAAAGAACCCGATGCGCCTTATCGACTGTAAGGTGCCGTCCTGTCACGAAATCGCAAAGGACGCCCCGAGTATTCTCGACTTCCTCTGTGACGAATGCAGAGAGCACTTTGAGCTTGTTAAAAAATACCTCAAAACGGCGGGAATCGAGTATAAGGTCAACCCTACTATCGTAAGAGGACTTGATTATTATACAAAAACCGTATTTGAGTTCGTTTCCGACGCAATCGGAAGTCAGGGCACAGTCTGCGGAGGCGGACGTTACGACGGTCTTATCGAGGAGCTCGGCGGTCAGCATATGCCGTCGCTCGGCTACGCGATGGGAATTGAAAGGCTCTTAATGGTGATGGATAATCAGGGAATTGAAATCCCGAAGCCCGCTTCCTGCGCGCTTTATATAGCCGGACTCGGCGAGAGCGCTCAGCTTAAGGCGTATGAGCTAGTAAACAGCGTGCGAAAGAGCGGACTCCCCGCCGAGGGCGACGTCGTCGGCAGAGGACTTCGAGCTCAGATGAAATACGCCGATAAAATCGGAGCGAAATTCAGTATGGTACTCGGCGATAACGAGCTTGCCGAAAAAAAGGCTAAGGTTAAGAATATGACTACCGGCGAGCTTACTGAGCTTGAGCTCGATGAAAACTTCGCGGTAAAATTCGCGTCACTTCATATGGCGGCGGAGTTCGAGATTGTAGAATAAAAGTAAAAGGTGATTTTTATGGCAGAATTTATGACAGGTCTTAAACGCACTGATATGTGCGGAGATTTAAGAATAGAGAACGTCGGTAAAGAGGTAGTGCTTTTCGGCTGGGTTCAGCGTCAGCGCGACTTAGGCCAGCTTATCTTTATTGATTTGCGCGACCGTACCGGTATCGTACAGCTCGCGTTTTCCGACGAAACGGATAAAGAGGTTTTTGAGAAAGCGTCCTCCTGCCGCAGCGAGTATGTTCTCGGAGTGCGCGGAACGGTAGCGGAAAGAAGCGCTAAGACCGATAAAATCCCGACCGGCGATATTGAGATAATCGTAAGCGAGCTGAGAGTTCTCTCTAAGGCTCATACTCCGCCGTTTGAAATCCTCGACGAAACTAAGACCGGCGAGGAATTAAGACTTAAATACAGATACCTCGATTTAAGGCGTAAGCCGTTACAGGACAACCTCATTATGAGGAGCAAAATCGCTAAGGTTGCCCGCGACTATTTCTACGACAACGGCTTTATCGAGATTGAAACCCCGATGATGATTAAATCTACTCCCGAGGGCGCGAGGGACTACCTCGTACCGTCGAGAATCCACCGCGGAAAGTTCTACGCGCTTCCTCAGTCGCCTCAGATTTATAAGCAGCTTTTAATGCTTTCGGGCTTTGACAGGTATATCCAGCTTGCGCGCTGCTTCCGCGATGAGGACTTAAGAGCCGACCGCCAGCCTGAGTTTACTCAGATTGATATGGAGTTAAGCTTCGCCGATATGGACGAGATTATGGAGATAAACGAGGGCTTCTTCAAGCGCCTGTTTAAAGAGGTTCTCGGCGAGGATTTAAATACTCCGTTTGAGAAAATGAGCTACGCCGAGGCTATGAACCGTTTCGGCTCCGATAAGCCCGATGCACGTTTCGGGATGGAGCTTCAGGATATTTCCGAGCTCGTTAAGGACAGCGAGTTCGGCGTATTCTCGAACCCAATAAAAGAGGGCGGCAGCGTGCGCTGTATCGTCGCTAAGGACGCCGCTAAGGTTTATACCCGTAAGGAAATAGATAAGCTCACCGAGTATGTGCGCGGAATAGGCGCTAAGGGCCTCGCGTTTGTACGTTGGGTTGAGGACGAGCCCTCCTGCTCATTTAAAAAGTTTATGAAGGAAGGCGAGCTCGAGGCTATCCTCGAGAGCGTAGGCGCCGAAAAAGGCGACGTTGTACTTATCGTAGCGGATAAAAACAGCGTAACTCTGCCCGTACTCGGAGCGCTCAGACTCGTTGTAGCTAAAAGGCTTGATATTATCCCCGACGAGTTTAAGTTCGTATGGATAGTTGACTTCCCGTTCTTTGAGTACGACGAGGAGCTCGGCGAGTGGGTTGCAATGCACCACCCGTTCACTATGCCGAGAGAGGACTGCCTGCAGTATCTCGATAACGAGGAGGATAAGGGCAAGGTTATCGCTAAGGCTTACGACCTCACCTTAAACGGCACCGAGCTCAGCTCCGGTTCAATCCGTATTACCGACTATGAGCTTCAGCAGAAGATGTTCCGCGCGCTTAAGATGACCGACGAGGAAATCGAGGCTAAATTCGGCTTCCTTGTAGAAGCGTATAAGTACGGCGCTCCGCCTCACGGCGGAATGGGTATCGGACTCGACCGTGTAACTATGCTTCTCTGCAAGGCGGAAAGCCTGCGCGACGTTACCGCTTTCCCGAAGGTTCAGAACGCTTCCGAGCTTATGAGCCGCTGTCCTTCCGAGGTTGACGACGAAAGCCTCGAGGTACTCGGACTTAAAATAACCGAGAGCGAAGAATAAAGTATAATATAAATAGTATATAATATAGTATACGTTAATTAAGCCGGCTCAGGTAAAATGAGCCGGCTTTTACTATCTATTTTTACGGCTGAAATCCGCTGTAACCGGGTGTAACTTAATTTAACATTTAAAATTTTTTTAGGGAAATAAAAAATTTTTTTGACTGAAAAACGCGATAAAATGCGGTTTTTCGCTGATTTTTCGGTAAAAATTGTCTATTAAATTACTATTCATTAGGTATTACTTTTGTGTATTATGACGTAAAAAACGCCGATTTTCGTGAAAAACAGCCCATTTTCCTAAAAAATCCAGATTTTATGCGGATTTTTATCGCTTTAAAGCATTAAAGAAAAATCGAGAAGTTACAGAAAGGTTACAAAGGTTACAAGAAAATTACTGCCGTTTTTCTTACACTATTACCAAAAAATGCAGGAAATGATTCTCTATCTGGAGGCGAAAAAAGGGCACAAGTGTAAAATTTTGACGAAACCATATGCAATTTGCACAATAAATGCATTTAAAATTTGTTGACATTTCTAAAAATCCTGCGTATAATTCTGTCGTGACATCAAAACAGAGCAGGTTTTCCTGCAGACGTCACAAAATCTTTTGAATACTAAGGAGAAATTCAAATGGCAAACACAGAAAATCAGCGTTCAGCCGTTAAGATAATCACAGCTGTTGCAGCTGCGGCTATCGTATGGACATCTGTTTTTTCAGTATCAGCTCAGGCGATTTCTGACGAAAATTCACATACGGATACGCAAGTTAGCGATGAGCTTCTGGTTCTTCCTAACGGAGACGCAATAGTAAGTAATGAAACAGCAGAACTCGACATCGTTCCCGCTGTAACAGTAGACATTAAAGTAGGCGCTAAGGCTTATAAGAGCTATGACGTTCCGAGATCAACAGTAAAAGACGCGCTCGAGCACGCGAACATTAAGCTCGGCGAGTACGATACAGTTGACCAGAGCCTTAAAGCTAAGGTTACTGAGAATACTAAAATCAAGGTAAACCGTGTTTCCTTTAAAAAGGTAACCAAGACCAAAAAGGTTATGTATAAGACCAAGAAGAAAAAGACCGCCGCTTTATATGAAGGCGAAACAAAGGTTGAGGTTAAGGGTAAAAAGGGAACTAAGGAAGTTACCTATACTAATAAGATAGTAAACGGTAAGGTTACTAAGACAATAGTTTCCGGTACTAAGATTATTAAGAAGTCTAAGAAAAAGGTACTTCTCGTAGGTACTAAGCGCAAGGGCTATTCAATGCTCGTAAACAACCCGACTTCCTTTAAGACTAAGTCTTCCGGCGGTATCGGTACCTTCTACGACCACAACGGCAAGAAGGTTGCTTATAAGAAGATTGTTTCAGGTCCCGCGACAGCATACTCTGCTGAGGTAGGTATGTATACAGCTGTCGGCAGCCGAGTTAAAATAGGCGGTGTAGCGGTTAACCCCAGACAGATTCCTTACGGTTCTAAGGTTTATATCGAAACACCCGATAAGAAGCTCGTTTACGGTTATGCCGTAGCTAACGACACAGGCGGATTTGTTTACACAAGTTCAACGGTTGTTGACCTGTTCTACCCCTTAGAGAGTACATGTAATACCTGGGGAAGACGTAACGTAAATATCTATGTATTAGCATAAAAGAAGCCGACGCTGAAGTGAAGCGTCGGCTTTTTCGTTATTTAATCTTAATCTTTGCAGTCACGGTCTTAGAGGCAGCTTTGTATTTTGCATTGCCTGCTGCTCTGACCTTTATTTTTATTTTATAGGTGTCTTTAATCAGCCCTTTTTTTACGGTAAGCTTTCCGCTGTTTTTGTTAATTGAAAACTTTTTATTTCCTTTAACTTTGAAGTAAGTTAATTTGCCCTGTCCTTTGCTGATAAACTTAATATACTTTGAAACCGAAAGCTTTTGGGACTTCTTTTTCAGCTTTGAATACTTAACCGCTGCGGTTTTACCCTTCAGCTTTAAAGTATTAGCGGATTTATCCGAGGCCGAAGATGAGCCGACTGCCGGAGCCGGAGCTATATAAGGCTCGTCATAAGGCTCGTCGCGGCGTTCGTCGGAATAGGGGCTGTAATTGTCCGAGCGGGTTTTATTCTCGCCGTCAACAACCCTTAATGTACCCGGAGCTACGTTATACATTGCACAAAGTACGTTTCCGCGGTTGTGTATCTGACAGAAATCCACCTTGCCGAGCGCTGTAACGCTCATTTTCATTGATGTGTTTCCGCTTATTATGAGTTTTTTAACATCGTTGTTTACGTTGCATGCGCTGTTATCATATACATAAACGGAGTCGTAACTGCCGTTTAAAGACGCGGTAGTCCCGTTTATTACATAAATTTCGGAAATATTCTGCTGCGCGTATAAAATTATACCGCTTGTTACTGCGTCCAGGGTAAGATTTGAAAGCTTATTTTCAATCTTTAAATCACCGAAAACGGGTGAGTTCTCATCTCCGAGAATAGTTAAAGAATCACCGTCCTGTAAATTAGCCCACAGATAATCCATATTTGCGTCTATTATTGACGAATCCCACGAGTCGGACTGCTGAACGCGCCACTCGCTTTTTTCGGGAATATATTTTACGGTATATGTATGAGGTTCAGCTGCGCTGAACGAAGCAGTTAAACCTGAGAACAGCGTGAATACAAAAACAACAGCTGTAAGTAAGGATATTATTCTCTTTTTCATAACGTTTTTCCTTACTTTATTTTCACCTTAACGATAACGGTTTTAGAAGCAGCCTTATAGGTATCTGTAGCTTTTGCGGAAACCTTAACCTTAAGGGAGTAGGTTTTCTTTTTAACGCTGCACTTTTTAATAGTGATAACGCCCTTGCTGTTAATACTGCTCTTTTTAAACAGCTTTGAGGACGAGCCTTTCTTAACGAGCTTATAGCTGAGCTTGCCCTTTGCGTTTTTAACGGTTATTGCCTTTACCTTCTGAGTCTTTGCTTTAAGAGCCTTCGCCTTTATTGTTTTTGTTTTAGCGGATACTTTAAGGTTCTGAGCTTTTTTCTCTGCCGGATCAGGCTCATCGACGGGCTTTGAAACGTAGGATTTGATATCAAAGGACTTTATCGATTTAACCTCAGCCTTTCCGTCAAGACTTTCGTAAACGTCAAATTCATATAAATATGTTTTAGGATTAGCGGTTACGAGTGTGCCGTAAGCAAGAATGCAGTAATTCTTTCCCGCTACAAGCTGAGTGCCGAGTACGGCGATTGCGGAATAGGATACGCCCGAGAAGTCCTTAAGCGCGGTATTAACGCTTTCGGGAAGAGGAGCTTCGTTTTCCTTTTTCTCGGATTTCCACGCGCCTGAATCTTCGTCGCCGGCGTTTTCAACTGTCTTGATATCGGCGGGGTCAACCTTTGCAATGTTTAGAATTTCGGCGTTGCCTTTTAAATCAGCGTAAACGGTAACGATTGCCCAGTAGGGAACGGGTTCGCGCGTTGCGGGAGTTGCAGTGCACAGGAAAGCGTAATTTTTTCCCGAAACAAGCTGAGTTGCTATAACGTCCTTGGGCTCGTAAGCTACGCCGCCTAAGCCGGTTGTTGCTTTTTCAAATATCGCCTGCTCGTCTGCGGTTATGTTGGAAGCCGAAATATCGGAAAATTCCCATCCGCCCTCTATCGCACCTGCGGACACGGTTCCGATTGAAAGAACCGATAAAGCCATACACAGCGCAAGAGCCAGCGCGATTATTTTTTTAGTTTTCATAATTAAACCTCCTTGAGATAAAAAACGTATTGTAAACTTAAATGAAAGTTGAGAACCTCTCAGCCATATGGTACAATGATTTCACCACAAAAACAAAGTACTCCCAAAAAGGAAAGAGGTT